>JBCCUW010000226.1:0-6905 GCA_039196385.1 Pseudomonadota bacterium | reverse complement strand
GAACCATCACCCCCGACGTCGTCAAGAACAATGCGCTGGCCTACCGAGTCGTAGTCTGTACTTTCGTAACGCAGCCCATAAACCAAACGAACTGGATGAAGACGTGAATGCGTTTTACCTCATGAGTCGTATGGACTTTGGTCAGTTGCGTTTGGTTTATGGGCTGCGTTACGAAAGTACAGACTACGACTCGGTAGGCCAGCGCATTGTTCTTGACGACGTCGGGGGTGATGGTTCCCCGGTCGCGCAGGCGGTCAGTTTCAGCGATGACTACGACTATGTTCTGCCCAGCATCAATCTGCGCTACGCCTTTACTGACGAGCTGATTCTGCGTGCGGCCTATTACGAAACCTTTGCCCGGCCGTCCTTTGACGACCTGGCGCCCGGCGGTGAAATTGAGTTCGAAGAGGACGATGGGGAAACGGAGTTTGCGGCGGAACTGGGTAATCCATTGCTTGAGCCGCTGGAGGCACGCAGCGTCGACCTTTCGTTGGAATGGTACGATCAGGGCATCGGCTTGCTCGCGGCGGGTCTGTTCTACAAAGACCTGGACAACTTCATCGTGCTCGCCGATACCGCGGATCAGATTGATCTGACCCAGTTTGTCGGTAACGCCGTGATTAACGATGCTGAAGTGATCCAACCGATTAACGGCGAATCTGCAGATCTGCTCGGCCTGGAGCTGACCTGGGTGAAAAAATTCACCGGTCTGCCCGGCTTCTGGAGCGGGCTGCTATTAAGTGCCAATGCTACGTTTACCGATAGCGAGGCTGATCTGGCGCTGCGCCCGTCTTCCATAGATCTGCCGCGGCAGTCTGATCGCGTGTTTAACTTGACCGTCGGCTACGAAAGCCAGAAGTTTTCCGCGCGACTGGCAGGCACGTATAAAAGCGAGGCGTTACTGGGGCTGGAAGAGCCTGACGATCCCCGTTTCGATGTCTACCAGGACGAGCATGTGCAATTGGATTTGAGTCTCAAATACCATGTCAGTGAGAACATGTTGATCTATCTGGACGCCAACAATCTTACTGATGAACCTTTTTATGCCTATTTTGACCGACCGCGCTACAACGCCCAGTACGAAGAGTATGGGCGCACCTTTGCGCTGGGTATTCAGTATCGTGCCCGCTAAGTGGCTGCCGGGCCTGATGCTCTGGGCAGGGCTTGCTGGTTGTACGCATCATGAACAGTTCCATCGGGCGGTCCAGGTGTCCGCCGAGGTGGAGACTGTACCGGTACCAAGCCGCGATGATGCAGCGGACGATCCCGCCATCTGGATCGATGCAGTTGAGCCGGCCCGGAGCCTGGTCATTGGCACAGATAAGGGTTCTGGCCTGCTGGCTTATGATTTGAGTGGTGCGCAGCTGCAGTATCTGCCGGTGGGCGAATTGAACAATGTGGACTTGCGTCAGGCGCCCTGGGGTCAACAGGGGCAGACTCTGCTTGCAGCGACTCAGCGTAATCCGTCCCGGCTGGTGCTATTTGTGTTGGATCATGCGAGCCGAGAACTCCGTACCGTGGCCAGTCACACCACTGAACTTGCTGAGCCTTATGGCATTTGTATGTATCAGGCAGAACAACAGCCCTACTTGATTGCCAACAGTAAGGGCGGCGAGTTTGTTCAATACGCAGTGACACCTGACTTTGCGCTGCAGCCACTAAGGCGGTGGCGGACACGCTCCCAGCCGGAAGGCTGTGTGGCGGACGACCTGACGCATACATTGTATTTTGGTGAGGAGGCTGCGGGTGTCTGGCAGATCAGCGCTCTTCCCGATGCCGCGACCGAAGCGCAGGTTTTTGATGCGGTAGAGAACGGCCGGTTAGTGGCAGACGTGGAAGGTATGACGCTGTATCGTCAATCCCAGCGGACGTTGCTGATTGTGTCCAGTCAGGGCGATAACAGTTTTGTGGTATACGACACTGCGACACGCCGGCATCTGTTGACCTTTCAGGTGGCGGATGGCCAGGATCGCAATGGTGATGCGATTGACGGGGCAACGGAAACAGATGGTATCGCCGCCACAGCGTTGCCACTACCGGGGTTTCCCGGTGGACTGCTGGTGGTTCAGGATGGCTACAACCGGCAGCCTGCGTCGGAGCAGAATTTCAAACTTGTCGACCTGGCACCGGTCATCGGGCGGTTGGACTAGCGCCCCAATCCAACCTTCTGGCACCCTTCAGGGTTTTATTCATAGGTGCGCCCGCGGTGTTTGAGGTAACCTCCGGGGTGCCGGCCGGCCGGGTCATGGTGGGTCCAATGCAGCACACCGCCGCGATCGTTCCACTCATATTCACCGGCGTATTCAATCTGGTCACCCTCACGGAGCGCATTGATTCGGGGCGCCAGATCAATATTGTGTGCCACCAGAACCGTCTGATTGTTACCCACGTCCATAATGAAACGCTGGTGCGCTGAGCCCTTGGTGTCATCCGGCAGAATTTTGACGACGCGGCCGCGGCCCTGCACGATTACGTCACTCTGCTGGCGGGCGTAAGCGGTGGCGACATTGCCCTGGGTGCGGCCGTCGCTGGCGCGGGTGCTGTGGCGAGTACTGGGGCGAGTGGTCTGGCTCGTGGATACGCTGGCAAAACTGGCCGGGGTTACCAGCCGCTGGCTGGGAAGGTTTAAGCCAGCACTGCTGAAGGTATCGCAGTCTTCCACGCGGCCGCTGTTAAAGCCGCGTCGAAACCACTCCACCCGTTGCGCTGAAGAGCCGTGAGTGAAAGACTCCGGGCGCACCTGCTGCCCGGCGCGCCGTTGCAGTTGATCGTCGCCGATGGAAGCGGCGGCTCGCAGACCTTCTTCCAGGTCGCCGGGTTCCAGCAGATCACGTTGGGCTTCAGCATGGTGTGCCCAGGCGCCGGCGTAACAGTCAGCCTGCAGCTCGACAAGCACCTGCAGCTGATTGCGGCTGATCTGCGCACCGCTGTAGCGTTGTTGTTGGACAGCCTGCAGCACGCCGGTAACGTTCTGCACATGGTGACCAATTTCATGACCAATGACATAAGCTTGGGCAAAATCTCCCGGCGCGCCCAACTGTTCCAGCTGTGCAAAAAAACCCAGATCGAGGTACACCCGTTGATCCGGTGGGCAATAAAAAGGTCCAACCGCTGAAGAGTTGAAGCCACAGGCGGATTGCACACCATCGGTGAATAAACGCAGCTTGGGTTGCGGGTAGAGGCTGCCCGAGGCGGCAAAAATACCATCCCAGGTATCTTCGGTATCGGCCAGTATCACGCTGACAAATTCCGCGGCGGTGTCGTCAGCCGGTGCACGGTTGACGGGTTCGCTGCGACTGGTCGTGGTGGCGCCAGGCTCACCCAGCAGCAGCCCCAGGATCTGGGTGACGTCTCCGCCCATGAAATACACCACGGCAATTAATACCAGGGTACCCATGCCGCCTTTCAGGGTTAATCCGCCTCGGCCTCGCCCTCTGCCCCTGGAGATGCGCCGCCCGCTGCTGCGCCCGCGCATATCTTCGACGTTCTGGCTGCGTCTGCGTCCTCGCCACTGCACCAAGACTGATTCCCCTGTTTCAAGTACTTGTCACTGCATAGTACCAGTAAGCGGCCTGTGTTGCGGATTCTGTGACCGTGCCGCTTTCCTTTCCGCGCGCCACAGTGAACAATCCAGGGGTGTCATTGTCGAGCAAGGAGCTCAACTTATGTTAGTCAGCAATATTGAATTGATTCCCGGCCGCCGTATTTTGCGCCACTTAGGCATGGTGCAGGGCAACACGGTGCGGGCCAAACACGTCGGTAAAGACATTCTTGCGGGTTTTAAAAACATCTTTGGTGGTGAACTGGTGGCTTATACCGACTTGTTGAACGAAGCGCGGGAAGAAGCGACCCAGCGGATGTTGGAACATGCGCGTCATATTGGCGCCAATGCGGTGATTAACGTGCGGTTTTCCACGTCTTCGGTCACCGCGGGTGCTGCAGAGTTGTTTGCCTACGGCACGGCCGTGGTGCTGGAAGACGAATAAGCAAGGCTGGACTGACTGGGACTGACTTATGGAACTGATTATTTTAGCCACGCTAACGGCGTTGGGTTACTTCTTCGGGCGCATCGCGGAACGCCGCCATTTTGAATCAATTCGGCTGCGTGAGGCGCAATACAAGGATATTCTGATCTTTAACGAACGGCATCTGCCTGTGGGCCAGTGGCGCGGTGGACCGCTGGTGGGTGGTAATGTCGTGATTTCGGTAGATTACTTCAAACGCGTCGTGGCCGGTTTAAAAGCTTTGTTTGGCGGCCGTCTGACCACTTATGAATCTCTGCTTGAGCGTGCCCGGCGTGAAGCCTTGCTGCGCATGAAAGCGGATGCCCGGCAACATGGCGCTGACATGATCATCAACGTGCGCCTGGAAACCGCGAGTATTTCGAAAGGTCAGGGGGATCAGATTGGTAGCGTGGAGGTCTACGCATACGGCACTGCACTTGTGACCTGAACAGATTATGAGTTACGAAAACCCACAACAGCCAGAAGGGATTAACGTCAGCGACGAACATCCGCTGCGGGAATTGTTCCTGTTACTCACCGCCGTGACGGTGACTGTGGTGGTGCTGGTGGTGGCGCTCAGCAGCGTTGCCGGTTGGCTGGCGCGGTTTGTGCCTTTTGCCGCAGAGCAACAAATTGCGCGCACGGTGGGCGTGCAGACACTGCTGATCGAGGAGGCGTCCACGCAAGTGGATGCTGACCTGCAGATGCGGCAGGAATTTGTGCTGGAACTCGGCCAGACGCTGCTGCAGCTTGCGCAACAAGAGGATCCACAGGCGGAAGACATTCCGGTGACTCTGCACTACAACGCCGGCCCGACTGTGAATGCATACGCCACCCTGGGGGGACATGTGGTGATGTACGACGGTCTGGTTAAACAGTTGCGTCATGAAAACGCGCTGGCCATGGTACTTGCGCATGAAATTGGGCACGTCAAACTGCGTCACCCGATTGTGGCCATGGGTCGTGGCTTAACGGTGACTGTGGCACTCAGTTCGCTGCTGGGGGTCACAGATAACGGCTTCATTGCCGGCATCATTGATTGGATTGGCTACAGCTCGACGCTGTCGTTCAGCCGCGAACAGGAGCGCGCAGCGGACGCTTTTGCGGCGCGTCTGCTGGTGGCCCACTATGGACATTTAGACGGTGCAGAAGATCTATTCACCGCTCTTGGGGGAGAGAGCGGAGAAGGTGGAGAGAGCGGAGAAGGTGGAGAGAGCGACAGCAGCTTACCCGGCAGTGATTTTCTCAGCACGCATCCCGACCTTGCGGAACGCATCAACGAACTGCGTGAGCAGGCCATCACCCTGGGTGTGTCAGGTACACCCAGAACGTTACCCTGGGAGGAATAACATCTGGTGCAAGCGGCATCGCAACCTGCCGTGCAAATCTGTGCACAGCATCTTAGACTGACGTTTTTATGAGTGACATGGTAGGCACATGAGTATACGTGCACAGATGATCTCTACGGTACTGCGCCGCACATTAAAGAAGCAGATGGCTTCGTTTACCGACCATACCCGCCTGCGCAAACAGGCGGGCGCAGGGTTTGGGCGCTTGCCAGACGCGGTGCAAACCCAGGCAGTTGATGCGGGTGGTGTCTCCGCAGAATGGGTTCGTTGGCAGACCGCACAGCCGGGTAAGGCGATTCTCTACCTGCATGGCGGGGGTTATGTATTTGGCAGTCTGGACAGTCACCGTGGACTGGTCTGGCGCATCAGCCGGGCAAGTGGCTGTGACGCCCTGGTGGTGGATTATCGCCTGGCGCCGGAGCATGTCTTTCCCGCCGCCGTTGAAGATGCCCTGGCCAGTTATCAATGGCTGTTACAGCAAGGCATAGCGGCAGAGCAGGTCGTAGTCGCGGGGGACTCAGCCGGTGGTGGTCTGGCACTGGCTTTGCTGTTGAAGCTGCGCGAGATGGGTCAGGCCCAGCCGGCGGCCGCAGTGTTGCTATCACCCTGGGCAGACTTAACACTGTCGGGTGAGAGTGTGCAGAAATATGCAGATCGGGATGCAATGTTGTCACCCGCCGCACTGCAGCGTTTTACCGAGCTGTATCTGGGCGATGCGGATCCCCGCTCACCGCTGGTTTCGCCGGTGTTTGCGGACTTGAAGGGCTTGCCACCGTCGTATGTGCTGGTGGGTAGTGAAGAGGTGCTGCGCGATGATGCGGAGCGTCTCGTGGAAAACATGCGCCGCCAGGGTGGTGAGGCGCAACTGGAAGTGTGGCCGCGTATGCCACACGTATTTCCCCTGCTGGCACCGCTGATACCTGAAGCGGAACGGGCGATCAACGATGTGGGCCGGTTCATCCAGGCCCGGCTCGGCTGACCGCGGCGCGTCAGGCTGCCCGATCTGTGGACGTCGGTATCGCGGTGTCGGTCGGTTTTGCAGGCGTCTGCAGCGGCGTGTCTTCCATAATATGTGGGTCGTCCAGACGATTGTTTCGTGCCGCATTCATGCTGGCACGCAGCTGAAAGGTTGCCTGCGCCACATCATGTTCCGCGCTGAAATACTGTGCCGGTAGAATATCCATGGATACTGGACCGGGGATTTGTCTGCGCGTGCCCTTTGGACGTATCGCCGCCAGGCCGTGCAGATACAGGGGGATCACCGGAACCTGATGTTTGATCGCCAGTAACGCCACGCCGGGTTTGAATTCGCCTAACTCGCTGGCGGTTGCTCTCGTACCTTCCGGGAATAGAAAGATATGGTGGTCGTGCTCCAGCAATTCGCTCGCGTAACTCAAAGCTCTGGCGCCGCCGCCTCTGCGGATGGGAAAGGTGCCCAGCACAAAGGATTGATACAGTGAATTGAGTTCTTTCTTCCGCTGGCCTTTTATAAACCAGCGGTCTTGAGCCGCTCCGTACAGCAACTTGTCAGTGACACTGCCTGGCAAAGCGG
>JBCCUW010000225.1:0-6915 GCA_039196385.1 Pseudomonadota bacterium | reverse complement strand
CGATTTCGGCCTGGGGTTCGTCGGGGTCGATGGGTTCTTTGAAGTCGAAACACACCATGGTGTCGCGGGACTGAGACATCAGGGAGCCGAGGGCGGCGGCGGCATTGCGGGCTCTGCGGAAGAACATCAGGCGTGCCTTACGTACATGTGCTTGCTCCTGTCACAAGGAATATTATGCATACTGCCTGCATAAATCCATAGCCCTGTGACGGCATCGACAAGCTGGGCGACGGTTAGAGTTCAGGCATCGGGTGTTTTGCCGAACTGGGGTTCGCGCTTTTCGACAAAGGCGCGCACGGCTTCCTGATGATCTGCCGTGCTGCGTGCTTTCAGCAGCCGGTCTGCTTCCCGATCAATGGCGCTAGCGTGATCAATGTCCAGGGCCTCATCCAGGTTGTCCTTTATATAGGCATAAGCCGTGCGTGGTCCGTTGGCCAGGCTGGTAGTCAATCGTTTGGCGGCTTGTTGCAGCTCCGCAGCGGGGACAACTTCGTTCACCAGACCAATCGCCAGTGCCTGGGCTGCACTGACACGTTCTGCCGTGAGCATGAGCTGTCGCGCGCGTCCCGGTCCGACCACGCGACTCAGCAACCAGGCGATACCATAATCTCCGCTCAAGCCAATGCGTGCGTAAGCCGTACTTAGAAAGGCGTTATCTGCAGCGATGCGCAGGTCACAACTCAGCGCAATGGCCATACCCGCCCCGGCAGCAGCGCCAGGCAACGCCGCCACGGTTGGTTTGCGCATAGCGCGCAGTGCACCGGTGATCTCGTGATGGCGCTGGCGCATAATTTGGAACTGGCTTTCCAGCGAGGGGGTGGCTGATTTATTGGCGGAGCGCTGGCCCATACCTTTGACATCACCGCCAGCACAGAAGGCGGTTCCCGCACCGGTTAGCAGTACGGCGCCTACCGCACTGTCGCTGGTGCACCATTGAATTGCCCTGCGTAAAGTTCTGGTCATCTCATCTGCCAGGGCGTTGCGCGCTTCCGGGCGGTTCATCGTGAGGGTAGCAACTCCATCGGTCAGGTTGACCCGCAGCATATCGGTGTCGGAAGTAAATTCGGGCATGGTGTCTCCAGGTCTTGCGCTTGTTGTGCTGGTTTGTTCGACAAATAGACAGGTTATTAGGTCCCGGCAAGCATGGTGCGCCATGCATCTGCGAAACACATTTTGTCGGACAAAGTGGGGATTTTGCCACTCAAATTACGTGATTCAGGCGTTCTCGGGCAGATTTGGGCCCCCAATGAGGCGCTATTGTGACGTTTTTGTTTCAATTCGTTTCAAACCCCGTTGACAGTGCATCTGTGTATTGGTTGAATTCATGCGGGAAATTTCTCAGGGGACATCGTTGGTCTCGTGGGATACGTAAGATGAGAGTCTACAAAACCGCCTTAGAGGTACCGGATTTGCGCAGCAAATCCATAATGGAGGGGAATCCATGACATTAAAGCGAGTCAGGCGTTTAGGCCTGGTCGCGGCGTTGCCAGGTATAATGGTGACACCGTTTGCCAGTGCTCAAGACAGCCAGCGAGAAGGTATTGAAGAAGTAATTGTAACTGCACAGCGCACCGCGGAGAGTATCCAGGACGTGCCTATCGCAGTCACAGCCTTAACGGGTGAAATGCTGGAAGACCAGCAGGTCATCAATCCATCAGATCTACAGTTGAACGCACCCAGCGTCAGCTTCACCGCTACCAACTTTGGTAACTCGAGCTTCAGCATCCGCGGCATTGGTCGCCTGGTTGTGGCCGCGAGTGGTGAAGCAGGGGTATCCACGCATATCAATGAAGTGCCGATCACCACCAACCTGAATGCGGTGGAGTTCTTCGACATGGAGCGGGTAGAAATTCTACGTGGTCCCCAGGGCACTTTGTATGGTCGTAACGCGACCGGTGGTGCCATTAACTTTGTGACCAAGATGCCTGACTTCGAAAGCACCAACGGCTTTCTCGATGTGGAAAGCGGCGACTATGATCACCTGCGCATCAAGGGTGCGGTTAATGTGCCTTTCTCCGATAGCCTGGCGCTGCGTATTGCGGGTATGAAACTGCGCCGCGATGGTTACATCGAGAACGTGGCGTTCGGTCAGCAGGATGCCAACGGAAATGTGCTGCGAGGTATCAACGATGATGTTGACGGGCGCGACATTGAAGCGTTCCGTGCCACCTTGAAGTGGGACATTAGCGATCGCGCCAGCGCCTGGTTCCAATACAGTCACTTCGACGAAGATGATGACCGGGTACGCATCACCAACCAGGTGTGTGTGACCAACTCGCTGCCGACCACTGGCTGTTTGCCCGATGCGGAAGGCTTCGAAAGCCCGCATTTGGGAGCCACCACGGGCGGCATATTCGGTGGTTCAGCGGGTGCACTGCCTGCCGGTGTGGACGGTACGGATCCGGCGTTGTATGCCTTCCCACGTCCGGCCATCAACGATTTTCGTGATATGCACACCGACTATGAGCCGATCTTTGAGCAGAAAGAAGACATTTACCTGTTTGGCTTTGACTACGAGTTTGATAACTATGCGCTCGGGATTATTGGCGGCTATCAGGAAACGGACTACGTCTCTCGTCAAGACTACTTGATGGACGTTGGACCTACCCTGAACCCAACGGCGTTGAACCCGTCTGGCTTGTGGCCAACCTCTGCACCAGCGGGACGCGCGGGTGATGACTGGCGTCCTGGTCCCTGTAACCTGAACGATGGTACGGCAGGCGTTTTTGGCGGGTGTATTCTTGATGTTGATCAGACCCGGGTATTTGCGTTTGACCAGGCCTCTAACGAATCCGAATACTGGACAGTGGAAGCCAAGTTGCAATCCACTTTCGAAGGCCCCTTTAATTTTCTGGTAGGCGCTAGCGCTTATGAACGGGAAACCTATGGTGACTACTATGTACTGGCCAACACGCTGGATCTGGTGACCGTGTATGGTTCGCCAGCTCTCGCAGCGCCGCCACTTTATCCCGGGTTCTTCAACAACACGACCGACCCCGGTGGTGGTGACTTGTCTGACGGGTATGCCGTATTCGCTGAGGCATACTATGACGTCACCGATAGCATCAAGCTGACCTTTGGCTTGCGCTACAACGAAGACAACAAAGAAACGGAAGACACCAGCGTACTTTTCAACGCGGTTGATTTCAGCGGTGGCGTCGGTGATCCGTTGTGGTCACGCGTAGCTGGCTTCTTACTTGGTGCGGCAGATACTGATCCACTGGCGGAGTTGTATGCCACACCTGAGTCGCTTGCAGCAGCAGCCGGCACGGGGGGGTTCAGCCCGGAGCGGTTGGCCGTGAATGCACAGATACCATTGGTCCCGCAATTTGGTGAAACCCGTATCCTTACTGGTAGCCCTTCCGAAGAAGATTGGACCGAAGTCAGTGGACGTATAGGCATTGACTGGCAGATCAACAACGACAGCATGGTATACGCCTTCTTCAGTCGTGGTTACAAGCCCGGTGGTTTTAACCCGGCAATTCCGCCGGCTTTCCAGGGTCAGTCTGCTTTTACCTTTGATTCAGAAGAAGTGGATTCGCTGGAAATTGGTACCAAAAATACCTTCTTCGATGGCCAGCTGGTGTTGAACGGTACGTTCTTTATCTATGACTACTCCGGTCTGCAGGTTACCCGGATTGCCAACAACAGCTCCATCAATGACAACATCGATGCAGATATCATGGGTCTGGAAATTGAAGGTGTCTGGCGTCCTGATGCGGTACCCGGTCTGTCTATTGACTACGCGTACAGCTGGCTGGACTCGGAAGTGGATGGTTCTGAATCCGTTGACCCGGTTAACCGTACCGGTAACAACGCGGACCTGATTCTGCTGAACAACATTGACGCAGGTTCTCTGACGGCAGTGAACTACGTGGCCAATGAAGCTCAAATCACGCAGGCGCTGGTAGATGACGCGCTGGCTAACCTGGGTGCTCTGGATATCCGCAACGGCGGTACGGTGCAGGATGTATCTTATGCGGCCAACGCTGCAGGTGTATCCATCCCTGCTTACTTCTCGCGCAGCTTCCTGGACAATAACGGCGTGTTCACGTCAGATGGTTTGCCGGTGTCATTGGATGGCAACAGCCTGCCCAACTCACCCGAGCACACCATCAGGATTGGTATTGCCTACACCTGGAACATCGACGCGATTGCCGGTTCTCTGACCGCACGCTATGACTACTACTGGCAGGACGAATCGTTCGCCCGTGAGTTCAACAGCATCGGTGACGAGATTGATTCCTGGGATCAGCACAATGCGTCTTTGATCTACGAAAGTGCTGATGGTCGTTGGACCGCAAAAGCCTGGGTACGCAACCTGGAAGATGAGGATAACGTGACCGGTAAGTACCTGACGTCTGATACGTCCGGTTTCTTCCGTAACTACTTCCTCACTGAGCCTCGTATCTACGGTGCGAGCCTTCGCTACAACTTCGGCGCTGAATAAGCTCGCCTTAGTGTGAAGTACAAAAAGCCGCACCTTTAAGGTGCGGCTTTTTTTTGCCTGTTAATTGCTGGCGAGCTTGGCACGATCTGCTGGCACTCAGGTGTGCCGAGGGCCAATCTCCTCAAACACCCAGACCCGGCCGGTGCGCCGGTTCAGTGCGTCACTCTGCTGACGCTGCGGGCGGCTTTCATTCAGATTCCTGATCACGTCCCGGGCATCGTCTGCTTCGGTTTCGTACACCGCCAGGTAGGGTAACGGACACCCTTCACCGGCTTCGTCCACCAGCTTGAAACGTTGTGCTGACTGCAGGTGAGTGGTGTCCAGCACCTCACGTAAATGCAGATTTTCGTAGTAGTCGTTAAATTCGGCTTCGCGCCCCTCAGTGGGTTCGGTCAGAATCAATACCAGGTGTTTCTTGCTCATGAGTCCCGTCCGCGGTGAATAGTGAGTGGCCATGATACCCGCTTCTGGTAACCCTGCGTCCTGGTTCACCAGCTAGGCAGATCGGTGCCGGGTGGTGCAGAAGGGCGGACCCAGGTGGCCGGGGTGCGGGAGAATTCTGCGGCGTGGGGGAGTGCAAGTAGTTCGCCCTCCTGGCAGGGAAACTTCTGCAGGCGTTTGCGCACATCAATCCGCGGCACAGAAAACCCGTTCTGCAGGCGACCAAGATTGCGTAGCCAGTTGGCTGTCTGCAGTAGAGATACCTCCACGTGCCAACTGCCACCCTCCTGCAATTGTCGCCACAGCGCAGCCTGGGCGCCAAAAGCCATCAGAAATCCTGAAGCATAATCAAGTATGGGTACCGGCATGGACTTGGGTGTGGCGCTGCCCGCGGCAGCCGCTTCAGCATGATTAAAACCTGCGGCGGTCTGTACCAGAGAGTCGAAGCCACGTCGCTCAGCCCACGGTCCGTAGTTGCCGTACGCGCTTAAACTGACGTAAATAATGCCTGGCCGTATTTTCGCAAGATCTGCGGGGGCCAGTCCCATATCACTCAAACCGCCGGGACGGTAGCCCTGCACAAAAACATGACTGGTGTGCAACAGGTCCCTCAATGTTTGTAATCCGGCGGCGGTTTTCAAATCCAGATGGGCGGAGCGTTTACCGCGACTGGTATCCGTGATGGCGGCAATGTTCGGCAGCTGCGGGGAGTTAAGCAGCATCACGTCAGCACCATATGCGGCCAGGGTCCGGCCGCAGATGGGACCTGCCAGAATGCGGGTCAGATCGAGCACACGTACGCCGGCCAGGGGGCGCTCGAGCCCTGCCAGGGGTTGGAGTTTGCGGGCGGGCCCATCGCTGATGCGCGTGATATTGACCAGGGGCTGATGCAGACTGGCTAAGTGCTGTGGATGCTGCGCCCAGGTCGCGAAGTCCCGCACCATGCTCACCACCAGGCCCCTCTCCGCCGCTGCGTTTTCGAACGCTTCTGCTCCCCAACCGGACAAGGCGTTGCGCACGTCGTCAGGTTCAGCCTGGTCTGCGCCGGGCAGGTTGAGTAGATCCAGCACCCCGTCACGGTGGTGGTCAAAATTGGCGTGAATGCGTACCCAACCATCCCGGGTGGCATATAAGCCGGAGAACTTTTCCCAGCTGTCAGGGGTTTTGCCGTTCAACTTGAAATACGCTGTACATTCCGCCTCTGCAGCGGTCCGGCAGACGCGGACCTGTTGCTGCTTGCCGGTGCGCAGGTGGTAGATTGCAGCGGCGCTTAAGGCGGCGGCGCCGATGCTGCATTGTGCAGCGGTGCCGATGGCGTAAGACGAGGGGAGGCCGGCGCCCTGCTCCGGGAGATCGGCTTGCTGCAAGTAGGTCGAGTCCAGCTTGAGATCGGTCCAAATGACGTATAGAGCTTCTAAGCTGGTTGGGCTGGTTGGGCTGGTTGGGCTGGTTGGGCTGGTTGGGCTGGTTGGGTTGCTGTTTGACATGGCTGCTCCTCCAACCAGCATCGTATACTGGCGCCCAGCGTGGCGTACAATGATTTGCCTGATGATTCGATAAGCGAAACTGATCGGAGGGGGCGCGATTGAAACTACTGGAAGGCAAGGTTGCCCTGGTTGTGGGTGGTGGGCAGACGCCGGGTGAGACGATTGGTAATGGTCGTGCCACGGCAATTCAGTTTGCCCGGGAGGGTGCGCGGGTGGTTGTAGCTGATCGCCACCTGGAGTCTGCAACAGAAACCGTGCAGCTGATCGAGGCGGAAGGGTTTAACGCGCTTGCTGCGGAAGTGGACATTACCCAGCAAAGTTCTATTCAGGCGTTGACACGGAGTGCAATTGACTATGCCCGGGCCCACAACGGCAGTCTCAATATCTTACACAACAACGTCGGCGTCAGTTTGAGTGGTGGTGATGCTCCCACTGAAGACATCACAGAAGCCGCCTTTGATGGATTGGTGCACACGAATCTGCGCGGCATGGTGTTCACCTGTCAGCACGTTCTGCCGCATATGCGCGCCGGTGGTG
>JBCCUW010000224.1:0-6926 GCA_039196385.1 Pseudomonadota bacterium | reverse complement strand
GTTGAGTAAGCCCGTACGCGCCCAGAATAAAGGCCAACAGCATGGCAATCAGCAGCGGTTTTAGGCGTATGTAATCCGCTGCTGCGCTGGCCGTCAGGTTAGTGGTCAACGACACAATGGCCTGCGGGAGAAAGTACGCAAACGCCGCTTCTCTGCTGCGCCCGGCTTCAGCAAAGATGGCGAGAATGTGAAACGTGACGGCTGTACCGAACAAAGCATGCATAGAGAGTGAAGCTGCATACATCCAGAATACCGGGTCCCGCCGAACCTGCGCCAGCGTCTGGTCGGATCCAACCCGGGGTTCCAAACGCGGCTGCTCAGCGGATCTGCCATCAATCTCCAATCCGCTGACCGCAGGCTGATCGCGCACCATCAGCAACGCCAGACCTGCAAAACCAAGCCCCACCAGTGCCGCCATACACCACAACGCGCCCCGCCAACCAAACGCGTCAATCAGCAACGCCAGCAAGAGGGGCGCAAGTGAAAAGCCCAGCGAAACAAAGACCCCCCGCAATCCAGTGACAAAACCTCGGCGTTTTTCAAACCACACCAGCAGTACATTCCGGCTGGCGCTGGTCAGGACACCCTGACCACTAAAGCGCACCCCAAAATAACCAAGTAAAATCAGGGGAAAACTGAACCAGGCTACGGGCAGGCTAAACGCTGCGGCCAGCGCATAACCCAGATGATCCATACCACTGATCAGCAGGAGGGTAGCGCCCAGCGCTACAGAAGCCCCAACCAGCATAACGCGGGCGCCATAGCGGTCGTACCAACGCCCCGCTCGGGTTAACAACAACGCACTACCGACAGTGCCAAACAGATAAGCCAGCGATAATTCGGTGCGGGTTAAGCCAAACACGCGGATAAACTCATCAGAGAACACCGCCATGCCCATGGTCTGCCCGGGGATACTGAAGAGAAATCCTAGCGTCGAGACCGCCGCAATAACCCAGCCATAATAAAACGGCGCACGGGCCGCCGGAAAAGGCCAGTCGCCGCGCAAACGCCCTAGCACATCAGTCAACAGAAAAGATGCAGGGTCCGAGCAACGCTGCTGGTTGGAGAATCAGGCGCAATCGTTTGTCGCAACAGCCGCCAGCAGCTCTGCCGTGGCCTGCACTTCCTGATGATCTTCACCTTCCACCATGACGCGCAACACTGGTTCCGTGCCAGACGGGCGCACCAAAATCCGCCCCCGAGTGGCCAGTTTCTGTTCCTGGTCTTCAACAGCGCGGGCCAGAACGTCGCTTTGCGCAACCTGCTGTGGGTGCGCAACTGCCACGTTGATCATGACCTGGGGCATTTTGCGCATCTTTTCTACCAGCTCACCCAAATTGCGCTCCTGAGCAGCGACGGCTACCAGAACCTGCAACGCCGCCACGATGGCATCGCCGGTGGACGCAAGGTCCAGACAGAGAATGTGTCCGGAGGCTTCACCGCCCAGTGTCCAGCCTTCCTTGTGCAGCAGTTCGGTCACGTAACGATCACCCACGCTGGCGCGATGGAAGGGAATCTGCAGTTGCCCCAGCGCTTGCTCCAAACCCAGATTAGACAATACCGTGCCGACCACACCGCCGTGCAAGCTACCCTGCTGCTGGCGGTGGGCCGCAATGACATAAAGCAGTTGGTCACCATCAAGCAGCGTGCCATCGTGATTCACCATCAACACTCGATCACCGTCACCGTCAAAGGCAATGCCGACATCCGCCCCGGTTTCAAGTACCTTGGCCTGTAATTTCTGCGGATGCGTCGAACCGCACTCTAGATTGATGTTCATCCCATCTGGTTCAGCGCCAATCACGGTCACCTGCGCGCCCAACTCTTCAAATACGCCGGGTGCTACGTGATACGTGGCGCCATGCGCGCAATCCAGCACAATGCGCAGACCTCGCAGGCTGAAGCCACGCGGCACCGTCGCTTTGCAGAATTCAATATACCGGCCAGCTGCATCGGGTATGCGTGAAGCTTTACCCAGTCGATCAGAGCTCACACAGGCCATGGTTTCGCCAAGCTGCTGCTCAATTTCCAGTTCCACCGCGTCCGGCAACTTGTTGCCCTGGGCGTCAAAAAACTTAATGCCATTGTCATAATAAGGATTGTGCGAGGCGCTGATCACTATGCCGGCATCCGCATGCAAAGTGCGTGTCAGGTAGGCAATGGCCGGGGTGGGCATTGGCCCGATTAAACTGACATTGGCGCCCGCTGCAGATATTCCGGATTCCAGGACAGACTCAAGCATATAACCGGAGATACGGGTGTCTTTGCCGATGATGATATGCGCGAGGCCTTTCTGTGCAAACACCTTACCAACAGCCCAACCCAGTCGCAGGCAGAATTCCGGGTTGATCGGAAACTCACCCACGCGACCGCGAATACCGTCTGTACCGAAATATTTTCTGCTCATAAGTCTATTCCTTTTTCTGAGCGACTTCCTTCACCGCCATCACCACACTCAACATATCCTGAGTGGCGGCAACATCATGAACGCGAAGCAGGTCTGCGCCCTGCTGCACGGCAACCTGCGCCGCGGCAACACTGGCATGGACACGCTCTTCTACCGATCTGCCGGTCAGGCTGCCTAACATGCTCTTGCGTGACAGGCCAACCAACACGGGACACCCCAGTGCCTTAAAACGGCCCAGTCCGGCCAACAACTGCAGATTGTGGTCCAGGGTTTTACCAAAGCCAAACCCAGGATCAATCACCAGGCGCTGGCGCGGGATCCCCGCTGCCTCACAGGCCACAATGCGTTGCTCCAGAAAAGCTGTTACTTCGTCAACCACATTGTCGTAGCACGGAGCATTCTGCATCGTGGCAGGTGTACCTTGCATATGCATCAGGGCAAAGCCGGCTTCGGTGGCGGCAATGACCGACAACATGTCCGGGTCCGATCCGGCACTCACGTCGTTGACCAGGTGCGCACCAGCTGCAATAGCCTCCCGAGCCACGGCTGCATGCCGGGTGTCAATGGACACCACTGCAGGCAAGGACTGCAGCGCCCTTACCACGGGTAGAACCCGCGCGCATTCGACCTCTATGCTGACCGGTTCGGCCCCAGGTCGCGTTGATTCACCGCCGACATCCAGAATACTAGCACCGGCGTCAAGCATACGCTGTGCGCTACCTAACACCCGATCCAGCACGAGTTGCGTACCGGTGATAAAACGTCCACCGTCAGAAAATGAATCTGGGGTAATGTTCAACACCCCCATGATCTGGGGGTGTTGCAGAGAAAGGGTCTTGTCAGCCCATTGAACGGTTTGCGTCACGAAAACCGGTTAAGTTTCTTCAGCCGGCCCACCGATTGGCGATTCCGGAGAATCAGAAGACGCGCCGGAAGACGGCGGTTTATTGTCCGAGGGATGGCGTGGTTTTGCACCGGCCATAATATCGTCCAACTGTTCTGAAGACAGGGTTTCGAACTCCATCAGCGCATCTGCCATGCTGTGCAATTTGTCTTCGTTTTCCTTGAGCAGGCGCGTCGCTTCGGCGTAACACTCGTCAACAATGCCGCGCACTTCTTCATCAATAGCGCGCGCTGTGTCTGGTGAATGCGGTTTTGGTTTAACGCCTGCGGACATACCGAGGAAAACTTCACCGTCATCATCGTCGTACATCAAAGGACCCATGCGATCAGACAGGCCCCACTTGGTGACCATGCTGCGCGCGAGCTGAGTAGCACGCTCAATATCATTGGAAGCGCCGGTGGTCACATAGTCTTTACCGAGAATCATCTCCTCAGCAATACGACCGCCGAACAGGCTCTTAATTTGCGACTTGATCGCCTGGCGATTCAACGAGTAACGATCTTCCTCGGGCAGGAACATAGTCACGCCGAGTGCCCGCCCGCGAGGAATAATAGTGACTTTGTAGACCGGGTCATGATCTGGCACCAGGCGGCCGATAATAGCGTGGCCCGCTTCGTGATAAGCCGTATTGCGCTTCTCTTTTTCCGACATCACCATGGATTTGCGCTCCGCGCCCATCATGATTTTGTCTTTCGCGTTGTCAAACTCCTCCATTTCAACCAGGCGCTTGTTGCCGCGCGCGGCAAACAAAGCGGCTTCATTCACCAGATTCTCGAGATCTGCACCGGAAAAACCTGGCGTACCGCGCGCAATGATGGCGGCATCAACATCGTCTGCCAGAGGTACTTTGCGCATGTGTACCTTGAGAATCTGCTCCCGACCTCGAATATCCGGCAGGCCAACCACCACTTGTCGGTCAAACCGCCCGGGGCGCAGCAAAGCGGGATCCAGCACGTCGGGGCGGTTGGTGGCGGCAATCACGATAATGCCGTCGTTTGCCTCAAAGCCATCCATTTCCACCAGCAGCTGATTCAGCGTTTGTTCGCGCTCGTCATGTCCGCCACCCAGGCCCGCACCACGATGCCGGCCAACAGCATCAATTTCATCAATGAAGATGATACAGGGGGATTGCTTTTTGGCCTGCTCAAACATATCGCGCACACGGCTGGCGCCTACACCAACAAACATCTCCACAAAATCCGAACCGGAAATTGAGAAGAACGGTACTTTGGCTTCACCAGCAATGGCCTTGGCCAGCAGCGTTTTACCGGTACCCGGCTGTCCCACCATCAGAATGCCGCGCGGGATATGGCCACCGAGGCGTTGGAATTTGCCCGGATCGCGCAGGAATTCAACCAGCTCCTGCACTTCTTCTTTGGCTTCGTCGACACCGGCAACATCAGCAAATGTGGTTTTGATCTGATCTTCAGACAACAGGCGCGCCTTACTGCGGCCAAACGCCATCGGGCCACCGCGACCGCTGCCACCGCCCTGCATTTGGCGCATGAACAGCATGAATACCGCAATGATGATCAGAATCGGAAAACTGGCAATGAGCAACTGACGCCAGAAGCTTTGCTGCTCTTCCTCAACGATGGTGGTTTTAACGTCGTAGTCGATCAGCTCGTTGAGCAGCTTCTGGTCATACTGTGGCCAGATCACACTCACCGGCTCACCACTGCTGTTAATCGCAGAAATGGTGTCGCCCTGAATATTCACCTCGCGAATCTGCCGCTGATGCACAGCTTTGACAAATTCCGAATAGGCCATCGTATCCGGCTTTGGTGTCGGGTTAAAATTATTGAAGACCGTCAGCAGAACCGCTGCGATAATCAACCAGAGTAATAAGTTTTTTCCCATATCGGACAAGGGAGTTACCTCACATTCAAGGCACAAAAACTGCCTTTATTAGCCAATCTTTTCAGTCGTATCTATCACTATAGAACGCAAGCGTACACTATTATGTGTTAAGCGTCCCGCTGGTAGCTTTGTGCCACAACAAACACCTCACGGGACTCCGGTCGCGAGGCTTTGGGTTTGGTCAAGGTGACTTTCTTGAACTGCGCCCTGCGTGCCTGCACCCAGTCATCCAGACCTTCACCCTGAAACGCCTTAATGGCCAAACTACCACCCTGACGCAGCCATGCTTCGCAAGCTTGCAGCGCAACGTCCGCCAGATCCATGGCCCGGGCCTGATCTACCGCGCGCACTCCCGATATATTGGGGGCCATATCGGATAAAACAAGGTCCAGCTGCACACCTTGCAGAATGGCGTCAATTTCCTGACTGACCACCTCATCACCGGCCAGGCCCTCAATCACCCGGGTGTCGCTGGCTGCCGTAATCGGCAGCGGATCCACAGCAATCAATAGACCCTTAGGCAGTTTCTCCTGCAGATAGTTCGTCCAACCACCAGGCGCCGCCCCAAGTTCCAGAACTTTCTGACCGCTGCGCAGCAACTTGAAGCGGGCATCAATTTGCGCCAATTTAAAATGCGCCCGCGATACATGCCCTTTGTTCTGGGCTTCCCGTACGAAATAGTCACGCTGCTGACGCTGCAGCCAGCGTGTACTGGATTTGCTGCGTTTTCCGCCTGTTGATCTGCCAGTGTTACGTGCCATTCGCAAATACCGCTCGTGCTATGCCTGCACCCCAGTTCCGCCATAGAATACACCAATGGAAATCAGCAACCGGGAAAAAAAGGTGTTTCGCCAGATCGCTCACCACCTCGACGCGGTGGTCACGGTCGCCACTCAAGGGCTCACGCCCGGTGTGGTCGGGGAAACGGAGCGGGCGCTCACTGATCATGAACTGATCAAGGTGCGTCTGGCACTGGCAGAGCGCACAGAACGCCAGGCGGCAGCACACGAGCTGGCAGAGCAATGCGCCGCCACAGTCATTCAGAACATCGGCAAGGTGGTGGTCTTATACCGCAAGAACCCTAAAGCTGACCCCAAACTATCCAATATCGCCCGTTATACCTGACCGCCGGTCACTCGATCGGCCAATACGGTCTGTGGTTTGTGCATCAGCCGCTCGTTGCGTAAATGTCGCACCAGATTACGCTGGCCGGCACACTGCGCCGCGTGGAGCAGCGTCAGGCTAATCACGTCGCGCTGCGCATGACTCCCGCCAAACTGGTGGGCAATGTCTTTCACTGCCGTCAGCTGATCCACCGCGTCGGCAAACTGCTGGTACAGATATGCTTGCATGCCCTTGACCAGCGGCAGACCTACCTGCTCGGTCATCGCCACATTGGCGGCATTGTCCACATCAATCGGGCGCTGCAGCCGTTGCAACAGGTGTTGCAACGCGGCTTCATCATCCGTTGCACAAAAAGCCAGGGCGGCGTGAAAATCGTTAAAGGCATAGTAACCGGCTTCCTCATCCACCTTCTGCGCCTGCTCTGCGCGTTCCAGCGCGCTGACATAAGCCTGAGTATGAAAGGACAAAAGCGCCTTTGGCCGCGCCCGTGGACTGACGCGAAACTGTGCCTTGGGCAACCATCCCATCGCCCGCGCCAGATCGGTCACCGTGGGCACGCGCGGGATCGACAGCGGGTGCTTCGGGCCATAACTTGAGCCTCGGTAAATCTCCGATCCGATGAAGATTGGG
>JBCCUW010000223.1:0-6954 GCA_039196385.1 Pseudomonadota bacterium | reverse complement strand
TGGATTTGGTTTGGGCCTGCCGCTGGTGCGGCGCATTGTTGAGTTGCACCAGGGGTCCATTACCGCGTGCCGCAACCATCCCTCAGGCTTGCGCCTGAAAGTCTGGCTGCCATTGGAGCTGCCATTGGAAGAGACCGTATGAAAAAACTCATCTACTGCGCCCTCCTCTGCGCCTTCAGCGCCTCCGTGTTTGCTGAGCAACCTCCGCTAGTGGCGGATGAAAAATCCGTCGAGGTGCCCAAACTGGAAACCCGCATCATCAAAGTCGACCCGTGTCGGGACAGTGATTGTGAACCGGCCTATCGGCTGCCACCTGAACAACTGGAGCAGCTGCGCGACCTGAACGCGCAAGCGCCAGGTGAGGTGATTCATATGGCCCCGCCCACCGGTCAGGAAACGCCACCCGCCAGAGGCTTCTAAACTGGTACGGTCGTTGCATCCTCTTGCGGGGAACAGGTGCCTGAAAACTAGAGGCAATTTGATGGGAGTTATAGCGTGCAGAATACTTTGCGGGTGTGGTTACTGATGTCCACCCTGGTTGCTTCAGCAGGCGTGAGTGGTACCGAGCGCACAGAATCGGTGCAAGCGTTCTTGCTGGAACTGCCTAAAACAGAACTACATATTCATCTGGAAGGTACCATTGAGCCGGAGGACTACCTGGCTCTGGTTGAGAAGAACAATCTAAAGTCGCCCTACGCCACCGCGGATGCCGTACGTGAACGCCTCACTTATCAGAAGGATCTCAACACCTTTATAGAGGTGTATGAAGAGTTACTCTCCGCCCTGGTCACAACAGACGATTTTGAACAGGCCATCGTGCGTTATGCCGGTCGCGTGGCGGCTCAGGGGGTCGTGTACGTTGAGATGTTTTTTGATCCCCAGATGCACACCAGCCGCGGCATTCCCCTTGAACAGGTCATGGCAGGTCTGCAGGCGGGTAAAGCGCGTGCGGCGGCAGAGCATGGTGTGGAAGTCTGGTTCATTGCCTGTTTCAACCGGAACCGTACGGCAGAATCTGCCATGGCGCATTTGGAACAGCTCACCGACTATCGCGACCTGGTGATTGCGGTAGGTCTCGACAACCCAGAAGTGATCGATTTTCCCAGCAAGTTTGCGGCTGTGTTTGCCCGGGCTGCGGAGCTGGACTTTCGCCGCACCACGCACCTGGATGTGAATGTGCCGAATACATTGGCCCATCATCATGATTCGATTTCGTTACTGGGTGTAGAGCGCATTGACCATGGCCTGAACGTTATTGATGATCCTGCGCTGGTGAAGACGGTGCAGGACAAGTCTATTGGTCTGGCGGCTTGCGTCACCCTCCTGTATCGCCATGTGCCTGGTGAGGCGGAAACTCTGGAACGCCTTGAAGATCGCTTCGGGCGCATGCGCCAGTTGTTGGATGCCGGGGTGGTGATCTCCCTGAACTCAGACGATCCGGGTCTGATGAGCAGCCTGTATGTGGGGGATCTCTACGTGCTGGGGTACCGCGAAGGTTATCTGAGCCTTCAGCATCTGGTGGCGCTGGCGCGTAACGGTTTTGAGATCGCCTGGATGGATGACGAGGCTAAGGCTGGGTATCTGGAGCGGTTTGCGGATTTTTTGGTACGAAATCTGCCAGATAGTTAGCCATATGCGGATTGTTACCAAGCTGGCTCACTAGGTCGTTGGCTTGTAGCGCTTGTGAATATGTTGTAAAGATATACCGAAATTTTAGTCTCTACCAAAAAGGTTCAGGTGCGCTGCTTGGCGCGGCTTAAGTCGATTGATTAGGCCAGGTTTGAACAAGTATGCTGCTACGGAGAAACGCTGATGTTAGAATGATGCGTTTCAACACGAGCATAGTAAGTTATTGTGAATCGCAGTGCTGGACCAGGCTATATTTTTCACCACATACCCAAGTGCGGCGGATCAAGCATCAACAAGGTTGTGCAACTTTGGTTTGAGCAAATTCGGGACTATCGTTCAGGATTCAATAAGGATTACGCCAATTTCATAGATATCGACACGTTGTCCAGCGATCAGTGTCTCTGTGGTCATTGGGAACTAGATGGTTTTTATCTGCATCAACGCTATCCGCAGGCATACAATCAAGACAAGTTTCGTGTGTTTTCTTTTGTAAGGGACCCTTTACAGACACGACAGTCACTGTTCAGGTTCGAAGTGAAATACAACCGCAATAAAGGTACCAGCTATCGTACGCATCTCCTTTCACGGCCGAACTGGCTCGCTCAGCGCTTCCCCGTGACCATCGATAATTACCAGGAATTCCTGAATCAGTATTTTTTTATTGGCATCCTGGAGAGAGGTCAGGAATCGTTGGATACTCTGGCCAAGATGATTGGCAAGCCCTCGGTTACACTTCCGAGAGAGAATGTGACCATTGCCGGTGAAGAAGCTTCACTTAGCGATGAGTTCATAGAAGAGTTCAAAGAAGCAAACCGACTAGATTATGCGATTTACGATTATTGCCTCGAGCGATTCGAAGATCTTCTAGTTCAGGAAAGTGACTAGATAACTTGCACATATCCCATCAGAAGCAAACTGACCCAATACTAAGAGATAAGCAGTATGCTGGAAGGTCAGAGCGACGTTTCGACGCGTAGAGCTCGCTGAGCGAGATCATGGTGCCCAGGAGAGGACTTGAACCTCCACGGGGTTGCCCCCACTAGCACCTGAAGCTAGCGTGTCTACCAATTTCACCACCTGGGCGTGGGGCGCGAACTTTACTTAAATCTTCTACTGCGTGTCAACAATCAGGCACCGAAGCGGGTTATCATGCCGTCCGCAGCCGTTCTGCCCACTATTTTGCCGGTCAGAACAGGCAATTTGCTCAAATTATTCGCCCAAACAAGGAAAGAGTTTGCCGAAACGGCGTAACAAACAATCAGGCGGCGTGTCTGCCGACACCTCCGGACGTCGCGCAAGCGGCAAAAAACACAGCAACAAAGCCACGCAGGCCCGCAACCGCTACACCGCAGAAGAGATCCTGCAATTCTTCAGTAAGCGCGCCCAGCCAATCAGCTGGGCTGAAATGGTTGAGCTGGCGGGTGCGGACAATCCCCGCAGCATTACCCAGCTCCGACAGATGTTGCGCGGCATGCAGCGCAACGGACAGCTGCAGCGCGATCAGCATGGCCATTATCACGTAGCGGGCGCCGTCGGACCTGGCTCTGCGCCAAACCCCGACCAACACCCCGGTCAACCCCGCCAGGCGCGGGTGCAACGCATCGGTAAACAACTGGCCGTTGAAGATTGCGTCATCGAAGACGCTTATCGTCTGCATCTGCGTGAAGACGATCTGATCGAGTACAACCGGCAGGGGGATGACATCCGTGTCCTCAATGTCGTCGAACACAGTCAGGTGCCGCTGATCGGCGTGCTTAACTGGCAGGGCAAATACGCCACCGTGGACGCGCTTGGCACTTATCGCGGAAGGGTCACGCTGGTGGAACAACCTACCAGTGGTAGCCATGGTGATTCGGTGTCGGTGCGCATTGTTGATCGTGATCGGCGCGGTCTGGTCGGGGTAATCCTCGAACAACTGCAGCCCTTGAACGTGCTGGACCAAGCCATAGCCACCGCCATCGCCAGCGGCGATATTCCCTTTGAATGGCCCGATGAGGTAGAACAGGCGGTGGCCAGGCTGCCCAAGCGGGTGTACGCCAACCGTTATCCCAAGCGCCGCAATTTAACAAAAATGGCATTGGTCACCATCGATGGCGAAACCGCTCGGGATTTCGACGACGCGGTATTTGCCGAGAAGCTGCCCCGCTCCGGGCGCCGGCAACAGCAATGGCGTCTGGTGGTTGCCATTGCCGACGTGGCGCACTACGTCAAAACTGGCTCGGCGTTGGACAAAGAAGCCTTGCAACGTGGCACGTCGGTGTATTTCCCTGAGCGGGTTATCGCCATGTTGCCTGAAGCCATCTCCAACGAGCTGTGTTCGCTGAAGCCGAACACGCCGCGGCTCAGTCTGGTGTGTGACATGGTCATCGATCAGCGTGGCGTGGTTCGCTCACACGAGTTTTATGAAGCGGTTATCCACTCCCGCGCACGCTTGACGTATAACCAGGTACAGGCGCATCTGGACGGGGAACTGCCAGCGGCAGATTTGCCGGTAGCCAAGGGTTTTGTGGATGCGGTAGAGCGATCACTGCAGGCTTTGCAACAAGTGTATGAACGCTTGCGCAAACGCCGGGAACAGCGCGGTGCACTGGATTTCGCTACGCGGGAAGGGTCGGTGGTTCTTAAGGATGGTGCTGTCACTGAAATTGTGGAGGTTGGACGGCAGACCTCGCATCAGCTCATCGAAGAAGCCATGGTGGCGGCCAACGTGTGTGCGGCAGAGTTTTTAGAAGCCCACGATCGACCCGGACTTTACCGGGTGCATGAATCGCCGGATGTGGACAAGCTGGAAGAACTACGCCAGGCGCTGGCCATTGCCGGCGTGCGCCTGCCGGCGGGCCCGCTGGATCCCATTGCGCTGCAACAGGCCATGCTGACGTTACCGGACAGCCACAACAAGTGGTTGTACGCCCAGCTGGCATTGCGCAGCCTGAAACAGGCGATCTACACACCCAACAATCAGGGTCATTTTGGGCTGGCGCTGCAGCGCTACATGCACTTCACTTCCCCGATACGGCGTTACCCGGACCTGCTGGTGCACCGGGCCATCAAGGCGGTGCTGGCGGAGCAACAGGGCAGCGGCAAGCAACATCGGCCGCCCTCTCTGGATCAGCTGCAGCAACTGGGTGTTACCTGTTCCAATCACGAGCGGCGCGCCGAAAGTGCGGGTTGGCTGGTGGACGGTTGGCTGAAATGTGATTTTCTGCAGCGCGAGGTGGGCAACACCCTGCCGGGCATTGTCGCGGGAGTGACCGACTTCGGGCTGTTTGTAGAGATTGATAACTATTTCATTCAGGGGTTGCTACATATTTCGTCTTTAGGCTCAGACTACTTCCACTTTCAGGCGCGCAGTCTGTCTCTGGTGGGTGAGCGTAGCGGTCGTCGGTTCAGTTTGGGTGATCCGCTGCAGGTAGTCATTACCGACATTGAACCGGCGCAGGGCCGTATTAATCTGGAACTGGCCGGGAGTGGTCCTTCTGGTGGTCGTTCTTCATCAGGACGCGGTAAACGGGACAGCGATAAAAAGCGCAAAGGGCGCAAACGTCGTGGCTGAGCGCACCCGCAGGTGAGCGATGTGTATGGCATTCAAGCGGTGCGCGGGGTGCTGCGGGATGCCCCCAAGCGCGCGCGGCAACTTTACCTGGTACGGGGCCGGCGTGACGCCCGGGTGAACGAACTGATCAGTCTGGCGCGTGATGCGGGGGTGCGTTATCAGTCCGTGGAACCGGCCTGGTTCAAGCAACGTCTGGACAAATCCATGCAGCAGGACGTGGTGCATCAGGGTGTGCTGCTGGAATGCCACGAACTGGCCATGGCGGATGCTGCAGAACTGGACGAACGCTGGCCTGACTTTGGCGCGCAACCGCTGATTCTGGTGTTGGATGGGGTCACCGATCCGCGCAATTTTGGCGCCTGCCTGCGTACTGCAGATGCCGCGGGTGTGAATGTGGTCATTGTGCCCAAGCGCAACAGCGCGCCACTCAGTCCCGTGGCATTAAAAACTGCCCAGGGTGGGGCGGAAAACCTGTTGATTGTCAGTGTCACCAATCTGGCGCGCACACTGAAGTCTTTGCAACAGCGCGGTGTGTGGGTGGTGGGGGCTGACGGCGGCGCCAAACAGACGTATGCGCAGATCAATGCGCAGGGTCCCCTGGCGGTGGTGATGGGCAGTGAAGGTAAGGGTTTGCGGCGTCTCACCCGGGACTGCTGCGACGTGCTGGTGCAAATCCCGATGGCCGGGCTGGTATCCAGCCTTAACGTCTCAGTCGCCACCGGGGTGCTGTTGTTTGAGGTGCAGCGACAACGCCAACTGGCCTGAGGGTGTCCATCAGGCAACTTGTGCTTTGCCGGTGGTGCGCCTACAATGCGCGACCGCTGTGGGGTGCACTCTGTGCTACTCAACGGCGCCTTACATAACCCTTGCCTCACGCACACCGCTGCGGAGGCGAAACGCGGCGCTGGGGCTTGATGCCTTAAGTACACCGCGCTAACCACAAGGAGATGTCATGCGACACTACGAAGTCGTATTTCTGGTGCATCCTGATCAAAGTGACCAGGTGCCCGGAATGATTGAACGTTATCACGCCCTCATAGACCGGGGGCAAGGCAAAGTGCATCGCACTGAAGACTGGGGTCGCCGCCAGTTGGCCTTTCCCATTTCGAAGATCCATAAAGCCCACTACATCCTGTTCAATATCGAAGTGAACCAGTCCACGCTGGAAGAACTGGAAAGTGCTTTCCGTTTTAATGATGCGGTCATCCGCAGCATGCTGATTCGCCGGGACAAGCCGGAAACCGGCAATTCCAAGATCTACGAAGAAGAACTGAAAGATCAGGAAAAAGAGCGTGAGCGCGATCGTCGCCGCGAAGAAGAATACGCAGCGCGCGCTAATGCCAATGCGGAAAACGCTAACGCTGAAAAAGAGCAGGCACCGGCAGAGAGTGCTCCTGCCGCGGACACTGCAGACACAGAGGAGACCAGCGCATGAGCCGACGACGTTTACAACAGGCCAAGCAGGAAGTCGATATCGATTACAAAGATCTGGATACCCTGCGCCAGTTCATTGGTGAAACCGGCAAGATTGTACCCAGCCGTATCACTGGCACCTCTGCCCGTTTTCAACGCACGCTGGCCCGCGAGATCAAGCGCGCGCGATTCCTGGCACTGCTGCCGTATACCGATCAGCACAAATAGCACAGGAGAGCTGTCATGAATGTCATATTGTTAGAGCGCCTGAACAATCTGGGTGATCTTGGTGATGAAGTGGTCGTGAAGCCCGGGTTTGCACGCAACTTTCTGATCCCTCAAGGCAAGGCAGTGCAGGC
>JBCCUW010000222.1:0-6970 GCA_039196385.1 Pseudomonadota bacterium | reverse complement strand
AGCTATCTCTACACTAAAGAAATGCTTAACGTTGCTGTGAGAGAGGGTTTGAAAAACCGAGTCTGGATTTTCAGCGAGAGGCGCCGGTGCTGCGAGGGTTATAATGGGCGATGGCTATAGCAGCTTTCCTTATTGTGGTGTTCCTGGGCAGCTACATCCAGTCGGTGGCCGGCTTTGCCATGGCCATGCTGATTGTGGCGGTGATGGGTGGTTTTCGCCTGGTCGAACTACCGGTGCTGGCAGCCACCGTGAGTCTGTTGACCATGGTCAATGTGGCACTGGCCCTGCGTGGTTCGTTGGGCCAGATTCAAGGCAGAGTGTTTGTCTGGTTAGCGGTGGGGCAGGTGCCTGCCATTCTGATCGGGGTCTATATCATGCAATGGCTCGACGCGAACGTGCTTACCGGCCTGGAAATCTGCCTGGGTTTATTTATTACCCTGGGTGGGCTGTTCATGCTGTTGAAACCACAGCCCTGGAAGCAGGTTGCCGGCCGCACCGCTTGTGTTGGCACGGGTGTGGCGGGCGGGCTTATGGGCGGCTTGTTTGGCGCCAGTGGTCCGGTGCTGGGCTGGTTCGGGTTCAGCCAGCCATTGCCACTGGCGGCCATTCGCGCAACGCTGCTCGCCTGTTTTGCCTTGACCACAGTGGTGCGCACCGGGGTCGTCTGGAGCAGCGGCGGACTGACTGCAGAAGTATTATCGCTGGCCCTGCTGGGTGCACCTGTTGTCGTGGTGGGTACGCTGGCAGGTCGATATCTGGCGCCACCGGTACACGAAAGTGCCATCAAGCGCATGGCGCATATGCTGCTCCTGGCGATGGGTATCTGGATTCTGTTGCGGGCTCTGCTCGGGGTGTGATCCCGCTGACGCAGTGGTTTGTGCATCTGGTCCGAATGCGAGCTTGTTTTCTGCGCGAAAGTCGCTAGTGTGCCATGCATGTCAGAGTTCGACAGCATCAGACCTTTTCACGACCACGAAGTACCTGGGGTTGTCGCTAGGGTTATCAATCACCCTGATCTGCCCGGTGCGGCCGCCAAGTTCGTACTGCCGGGTTTTCTGCAGGACCATGTTCTGGGTGCCTGGCTGACAAAGCGCTATCTGCATTATAAAGCCAGCCGCCTGCACAGCGTCTACGATTGTCAGATGTTTACTGCGATCTTCTTGCGCAAACTGATTGACGCCACCATCAACGAGCTGAGTGTCAGTGGCCTTGAGCACTTGGACAACGCGCACAGATACCTGTTTATCTCGAATCACCGTGACATCGTCATGGATTCCACACTCCTGAACTATCTGATTCACGCCGCGGGCCATGATACTTGCCGCAGTGCGGTAGGCGACAATTTGTTGACCAATGAACTGGCCGCAGATCTGATGCGGCTGAACAAGAGTTTTGTGGTGCAAAGAGCGGTCAGCGGCGCCAAAGCAACCCTGAAAGTGCTGAATACAACCAGCAACTATGTGCGTCACTCGCTGGAAGATCAGGTTTCAGTCTGGATAGCGCAGCGTCAGGGTAGGGCAAAAGACGGTTTCGACCGTACCGACCCCACTCTCTTGAAAATGCTGGCGCTGGCGTACAAAGACGCAGACGATCCGCTGAATGCGCTGTTTTCGACCAGCCGTATTGTGCCGGTTTCCATCTCTTATGAGCTTGACCCCTGCGCGTTGCGCAAGGCGCACGAATTGTCTGTGCTGGCGGCGGAGGGGCAGTACGACAAAAGTGACGAAGAAGACGTGCAGAGCATTGTGATGGGCGTGGTAGGCGACAAGGGCCGTGTGCATCTGCACTTTGGTGAGCGGATAACCGGGCCGATTGACGCGCCAGAAGAGGCTGCTGCGCTGATTGATCAGGCGATTGTCAGTGGCATGCGGGTGTTTCCGACGCACGTGCACGCAGCTGCTGAACTGGGCTTAACCGAATATGCCGACATCCAGCCGGCGGTGCAGCCCGTGCCCGAAGTCATGCAGAAGTTCGCGGCGCAGATTGCCGCGTGCCCCGACGCGGAAAAAGAGTTTCTGCTGGTGCAGTACGCCAACCTGTTGCGCAACCGGGGAGATTTACTGCACGCTAATGGCATGCAGGTTGAATCCGAGTCGGTCACTTAGAACGTTCGTTAGGCCAGTTCTGGCGTCGGGCTTTAGATGCAGGCCCTTTAAATCAGTTTAGAAATAGGTGAGAGGCGGTTCGTCCAGCAGTGCCAGCTGTTCGCGCAATGACAACAGGTGTTCAGACCAGTAGCGGGGGCTGTCGAACCAGCTGAATGCGGCTGGAAAGGCTGGATCACGCCAGCGCCTGGCGATCCAGGCCGCATGGTGCATGATGCGTAACGTGCGCAACGCTTCGATGTAGCCTAAGGTCATCGGGTCAAATTCATAGAAACTGTTGTACGCATCCAGAATGAGGCTCAGTTGCAGGGTCTGCTCGTTGCGCTAACCGCTGAGCAGCATCCACAGATCCTGGACGGGTGGTCCCAGCATACAGTCATCAAAGTCGACAAAGTGAGGTGTGGGATCGCGCCACAGGACGTTACCCATGTGGCAATCACCGTGCAGCCGAATCAGCGGCATGTTCGCCAGCAGCGGCTCGATGCGTTTCAGGAGATGGTCGGTGAGCGTGGTATAGGCTTCTTCAATGTCCGCGGGGATAAAGCCGTGTTGTAATAGATAAGTTGCGCTCTCTCGACCCAGACGCTGTGCTGACAAGCTTGGCCGGTGTGCGAACGCCTGGGTTGCGCCTACGGCGTGCAGGCGCGCGATGGTGCGGGCCAGCACTTCCAGGTCGTCTTCGTTTTCCAGATTGGGGGGATGCCCGCCCTGGCGGGGGCAGATAGAAAACCAGAAACCGGCGTACTCGAATAACGATTCACCATCGATAACAAGCGGCGCTACAACAGATATTTCTGCTTCCGCAAGCTCAAACGTGAAGGTATGTTCTTCGCGCAGGGCGGCTTTGTCCCAGCGGTGCGGGCGGTAAAATTTGACCACCACAAAATCCCCGCCGTCCAGCTCAATCTGGTAAACCCGGTTTTCGTAGCTATTCAGGGCCAGCAGGCTGCCAGTGGGTAACAGGCCGACGGATTCAACGGCAGACAATATGGTATCCGGATCCAGGCTCGCATATGGGGTGTCTTGGCTATCAGCGGTGTTCGACATAGCCTGCACTCTACCACCGGCCTTACCTCGCTGGCACTACACTGGCACCACGCCAGAGCCATGCTGGGCATTCAGGGCAGTGCGCGGGTGGCGCACCAGACATCCACCCGCGCTGCACCGGCCGTCTTCAGTAAGGTGCGGATGACATTGGTGGTCCGACCGGTGGTCAGCACATCATCCACAACCGCTACGTGTTTTTCCTGAAGGGGTCGTTGCACTGTAAAGGTGTTGACTGGCAGGCGCAGCCTTGCCGCTTTGCTCAGTTGACGTTGGGGTGGTGTGGCGGTTGTTCGTTGCAGAATGTCGATGACGGGTATATGGAGAGCGCGGCTGAGGTACACCGCAAGCCAACGGGCTTGATTGTAACCGCGGCGAAATTCGCTCCAGGGCCTCAACGGTACCGGTAACAGCGCCTCAGGTAGTGTCGTGGCAGAACCGTAGATTTGTTGCGCGTGCTCGGCCATGGTCTGGGCAAGTACTTGCCCGGCGCGCAGGCTGTGCTGGAACTTGAATCGGTGTACCAGAAAGCGCGCGGTGTGTTCGTGGCGCAGGGCCGCCAGGGACAGGCATTCTGGATGGGTCGGGCAGCCCGGACAGTGCACTTCCTGAGGCGCCAGCGGTAGTGCGCAGGCCGGACAACTATGTCGATTATGCGGCAGATCAAGCCGGCAAAAATCACAGATCAGATGGTCTGGCCTGGGTAGCAGCAGCTGATCGCATAACACGCAATGATCCGGGAGGATCAGATTCAACAGGGTGTCTGTGGTCATAACGGAAGATTTGCAGTAATGCTGAGGCTGCGCTTTGCGAACCCGTTCACAAAATGGGCAGGAAAGCGGCGGTTGAGCGTGCAGGAACGCAAAATATGGGCTAGCGTTGGCCGTTGCAAAAGAAGTAACAGTCAAAAGGAACAGGTCTCATGGCAGTCAATCCGATGCTTTCTGCCGCCGGTAACAGCATGCTGCAAGCGACCAGGGCGCTTGATAGCGCCGCAGCGGAACTTGTTCATCAGCAGGTCAATGTGGACGGCGAAGCGCCTTCACACAGCGATAGTTTTGTGCAGGACACCGCAGAAGCGATGCTTGACCTGCAATTGTATAAGCGTCAGGTGCAAGCTTCAGCGCAGGTGGTTAAAACCGCTGATGAGGTGCTAGGTTTTCTGCTTGATGTGCATGCCTGAGGTCCGCTAGATCCGTAGCGCGACAGTCAGCTCTGATTTTCCAGCAGCGCATCCCAATAACCTGCCGTAAACACAGTCACTGAGTCGGCCGCCTGGGCTGCATCCGATGAGTCCGGTGGCGCCGGAATCAGGCGGTGGTCATAAGCAATGCCCAGGCCCGGGCTGATGCGAAAATGCGCAATGTCCACATGATCCGGCTGGCTGCCCAGCCAGCGAAACATGCTGAGAATCTCCACGTTGTTCACGACAAACTGATACGCATCCGGAAATGTGCACTCCACCATCTGCTGCCCCGCAAAGCGATAGAAACACTCCCCGTAACGCAGCTCCAGTTCACCCGTGTAGTTTTCCAGGGTTTCGTCTGGTAGGCCCAACTGGTTGATGATGGTTTCAGGTGGAGTGCCAAAGTCGAACCCGTTGGCCCGCTGCAAACTGCTGATCTGAATTACGAGTTTACGCATAAAGATTCTGTGCCTCTTCGGGTAGATTTTTGCCTGTTGTCAGACGGTTTACAAATGCCTTACCTCGCCCATGCACAGCACCCATAGATTGACGTACACTAGCCCGGATTTTTTGTCTCAGGTTACTACCGTGCATTACTTGGCCCCAGACCGCGACGCGCAATTTCTCCTGTTTGAGCTGTTCAGAGTTCAGGACAGTTGGCCGCAGATACCGGCATTTGCCGATTTCAGTGAAGACCTGGTCCAGGCAGTGGTTGCCGAAGGCGGCAGGCTGGCTGGTGAAGTCGTTGCACCGACCAATGAGGTGGGCGACCAGGAGGGATGCCAGTGGCAGGATGGTGAAGTCACGACCCCAGACGTGTTTAAGGACGTTTTTGCCCAACTTGCTGGTGGTGGCTGGCTGGGTCTGGCGGGTAATCCCGACTTTGGTGGCCAGGGTATGCCAAAAACCCTGGCATGCCTGGTGGAAGAGATGTTCTGGGCCGCGAACACCAGCCTCTACCTGTATGGCACCCTGACCGTCGGCGCCAGCTTGTGTATTGATGCCCACGGCAGTGAGGCCCAAAAAGCGACCTATCTGCCAAAACTGTATAGCGGTGAATGGACCGGGGCCATGGCTTTGACGGAGGCACATGCCGGCACCGATCTCGGCATTATGCGCACCAAGGCTGAACCCCAGGCGGATGGCACCTATCTGATCAGCGGGACCAAGATTTTTATCACCGGTGGTGAGCACGACCTGACCGAAAATATTGTCCATCTGGTGCTCGCCAAACTGCCGGATGCACCTGCAGGTACGCGGGGTATATCGCTGTTTATCGTACCCAAGTATCTGGTCAATGATGACGGTTCGCTGGGTGCCAGAAATCAATTTGGTAGTGGTTCCATCGAGCACAAAATGGGCATTCGGGGGAGCGCCACTTCGGTCATCAACTATGATGGCGCAGTGGGCTATCTGCTGGGTGAGCCCAACCAGGGGCTTGCCGCCATGTTTACCATGATGAACTACGAGCGCCTGTCGGTGGGATTGCAGGGTCTGGGTGCGGGTGAGCTGGCTTATCAGCAGGCGGCGGCCTATGCGCGAGATCGGCTGCAGGGGCGTGCCCCGGGGGGGCCGCAAAATCCCGCCGCCGCAGCAGATTCACTGCTGGTGCATCCGGATGTGCGGCGCATGCTGCTGACGCAACGCGCCTATACAGAAGGTGGTCGTGCTTTTGCCCTGTTTGTCGGCATTCAACTGGATCTGGCCAAGTATGCGCCGGATGACGCTCAGCGACAGCAGGCTCAGACCCTGTCAGAGTTGTTAACACCGGTGGCCAAGGCGTATCTCAGTGATCGGGGCTTTGAAGGCGCGGTGATGGCCCAGCAGGTGTTTGGCGGACACGGCTATATTCAGGAATGGGGCGCTGAGCAGATTGTGCGCGACACCCGCATCGCGCAGATATATGAAGGCACCAATGGTGTTCAGGCGCTGGATCTGATTGGTCGCAAAGTGCTCAGGGATGGCGGCGCGACGCTGCGCAAATTTGTCGACGAAATGGCTCAGAGTGAGATTGCTGCCGGTATGCAGGCAGACGTGAACGATGCCTTTGATCGCCTGATCCGTACGACTGCGTCGGTTGTGGAGCGCAGTCAGGCAGACGCTAACCTGCCGGGTGCGGTATCAACCGACTATCTTGAGTTGTTAGGTTTGACCGTTTACGCATGGCTGTGGGGACGTATGGCGGCGCTGGCGCCTGCGGATGAGTTTGGCGAAGCCAAGCGTGCCACGGCACAATTTTTCTTTGACCGCATCCTGCCCAAAACGGTGGGGCTGGAACACAGCATTGCGGCAGATACAGCAGCCTTGATGGAGTTTGCTGACGCGAGCTTCTAGGGGTTTTCGTCCGCGCCCAGCGATTGGCAACGATGTGCAGGCAGGTTGTCGTCACACGCCTGGATCTGCGCGATAGTGTTCGACCAGGCGGCAAATTCAGCCATATTTTCCCGAGGTAGGAGTTCCACCTCTTCTGTTTTTTCTCCAGTGGCTGCATCGCTGTGTTCAACGCGCCAGATACGCGTGATGGTATACAACGATTGATTGCCCTGGATCGCTTTGATCATGGTGACAATCGGCTTGCCTGTTAGTTTGGCGGCACCGCAATGCAGTACCTGTACCTCGGTGGGATAGCCGTTTT
>JBCCUW010000221.1:0-7026 GCA_039196385.1 Pseudomonadota bacterium | reverse complement strand
TGCACATTGCCGAAAAAGCTCGTCTCATTGGATGAGCCCATCGCAAATTCGTCCATGTTTGTCTTGCCGAGCATGACAGCGCCCGCATCCGCCAGCCGTTGGACCACGGTGGCGTCGTAAGGGGCCACGAAGTTCTCCAGCATGCGCGATCCGCAGGTCGTCAAAATGCCATCTGTGCAGAAAATGTCCTTGTGGGCCAGCGGCAGGCCGCACAGCGGGCCGGCTTCTCCGCGAGCGCGTTGGGTATCGGCTGCCGCGGCCTGTTGCAAGGCTGGCTCGTCACACACGGTAACAAATGCGTTGGTGCCGCCGTGCGCGCGCTGTTGATCAGCATGGATGGCGTCAAGGTAGTGCCGGGTCAGCTCGACGCTGCTGAGCTTACCTGAACCCAGCGCCGCGCTGAGCTCTGTGAGTGTTGCGTTCTGCATAGCGGTTTCTATTCCACCACCCGGGGCACAAGATAGAAGCCGTCTTCTGTTGCTGGTGCGTGGGCTTGAAAATGATCAACGTCAACACTTTCGGTGACTTTGTCCTGGCGCAGTCGCTGAGTGGCGTCCAGGGGGTGCGCCATAGGCTCAACAGCGTCTGTGTTGATCGCCTGCATCTGATCAATCATGTCCATGATATTTGTTAAATCGGCAGCCAGCGCAGTGCTTGTTTCAGCCTCAGCTGATGTCTCCTCCGTGTCCAGCGACAAACGTGCCAGACGGGCCAGATGCGGGACGTTGAGTTCTCTGCTTGAAGCCACTTTGAAGGGTTCCTCGGGCGTGCGAATTGATTGCGAAACAAAGGCTGCGAACCTTATGCCACGTTCCTGCATTTTTCCAGTTTCCTGCTGCGGTTTAGCCTATTTCCGGGTGCTTTTCTGCAACGGAATGCATATGATTGGCGTTTCTTATCGGGTCCTGACGTTAGATGTTCAAAAATATTCGCGGCTTGTTCTCCCGCGACCTGTCTATTGATCTAGGTACTGCTAACACGTTGATATACGTACGCGATCAGGGCATTGTCCTGAATGAGCCTTCGGTGGTTGCGATTCGTGTGCAGGGTAATCAGAAAAGTGTTGCCGCCGTGGGTTTGGACGCCAAGCGAATGCTGGGCCGTACGCCCGGAAATATTACCGCCATCCGACCGCTGAAAGACGGTGTGATTGCTGACTTTCTGGTCACGGAGAAGATGCTGAAGTACTTTATCAGCAAGGTTCATGAAAACTCCTTCATTCGCCCCAGTCCGCGGGTGCTGGTATGTGTTCCCTGCAAGTCCACTGAGGTTGAGCGCCGCGCGATCCGCGAAAGCGCGCTGTCAGCAGGCGCTCGCGATGTGCGTCTTGTTGAGGAACCGATGGCCGCTGCAATCGGCGCTGGATTACCTGTGCAGGAGGCGGTTGGCACCATGGTCGTGGATATCGGCGGTGGCACCACGGAAATAGCGATCATCTCACTCAACGGCGTTGTGTTGTCTGATACGGTCAGGGTGGGAGGCGACCGCTTTGACGAAGCCATTGTGGCTTACGTACGACGTACCCAGGGCAGTCTGATTGGCGAGGCGACGGCAGAACGCATCAAGCAGGAAATTGGCGCAGCATATCCGCAGAAGGAAATTCGGGAAATAGACGTGCGGGGCCGCAACCTTGCTGAAGGTGTGCCTCGTAGTTTTACGCTCAACAGCAACGAGATTCTTGAAGCCCTGCAGGAGCCTCTGTCGATGATTGTTCAGGCGGTCAAAAGCGCCCTGGAGCAATGTCCTCCGGAACTGGCCTCGGATATCGCGGAAACCGGCATGGTGTTGACCGGTGGCGGTGCCTTGCTGCGCGATCTTGATGTACTCCTCGCAGAAGAAACAGGTTTGCCTGTGATCATTGCTGAAGACCCGCTGACTTGTGTCGCCAGAGGTGGTGGCAAGGCGCTGGAACTCATGGACGCTGCGGGTAACGCGGACCTGTTGTCCACGGCATGATGATGGTCGCGCAGCAATAGACTGCGTGGCGAAGATGGGGGTGGTTGATTAAGGCTCTCTTCGTACGCGAAACCGGTGCAGGATATCTGCTTGTGGCTTTAGCCACTCTGTCCTGTCTGCTCATAACCATTGAATCGTCGACGCGCATGTTGGAACCCATGCGCGGCGCCCTGTCGACGCTGGTCAGTCCAATCTATCTTATCGCGGAATCACCCTACCTGCTGTCCAATTCGCTGGGTGACCTGGCAAGCTCACACAGCCAGTTGCGTGATGAAAACCAGGCCTTGCGTCGCAAGATTCTCGAACTGTCGCAGATCTCTCAGCAATACGTAACGCTTAAGGCTGAGAACGATCGGTTGCGCGGCTTACTTGGCTCCCAGGGTCGACTGCCTTACGAGGTGCTGATTGCTGAACTTGTCGGTGTGGTCCCCAATCCGAATACACTGCAGATCATTATCGATAAGGGCACCGATGCCGGGGTGCATATCGGTCAGGCCGTGCTGGATGCGCAGGGTCTGTTCGGTCAGGTGGTCGAAATTGGGCAATATACCAGTCGGGTGCTGCTGGTGAGTGATGCCGATCATGCGGTGCCTGTCCAGATTAACCGCAATGGCGTGCGCAGCATCGCTGGCGGAACCGGCGAGGTTGATCGCCTGGAACTGGAAAACATTCCTGTGTCGGCGGATATTGTTGAAGGCGACCTGGTAGAAACATCAGGTTTGGGTGGGCGTTTTCCTGCAGGTTATCCCGTGGGGGTTGTGCATAGTGTGGTGGTGGAGCCAACCTCAACCTATGCGGAGGTTCTGGTGAGACCCAGCGCACTGTTGGATCGCTCCCGACATGTGCTGGTGATATTCAAACCGAGTGGGCCGGTTGATACGGCGGAGGTGAATAGCCAGTGAACCCGGGCAAAGGCGGTTGGCTTATTCTGTTAACCGTGATTATCGGTATGTTTCTGGGGGTGGTGCATGTGCCGGAAACCTGGCCTAACTGGCTGGGCATTCTGCGTCCGGACTGGCTGCTGTTGATCCTGTTCTTCTGGGTGATTGAACTGCCCCATCGTATTGGTCTGATTGCGGTGTGGTTGCTTGGCTTTGCTGTGGATACGCTGCAGGCCAGCGCGCTGGGTACCCACGGCCTGATTCTGGCCAGCGTCACCTATATTGCCTGGCGTTTTTTTGAGCGCCTGCGCATGTACTCGGTACTGCAGCAGTGTGGTGTGATCCTGTTACTGGTATTTACCTCAGAGGTAGTGCAGATTTTTGTGGCCAGCATTGGTAGCGAACGTGACTGGGGCTGGGAGCTGGTGACAGTACCTTTGATGTCCATGCTGGCATGGCCCTTTGTCTATCTAGTGCTCTTGCGTTTACGCACTGGCTTGCGGGTGGAATAACGTGACAGACGAGGTCAAAAGCGACGCCAAAAACATGCTGGTACTGGCCTCCACTTCACCCCGCCGTCGAGCCCTGCTGGAGCAGATGGGTTTCACGTTTCATGTGGTTGCCCCGGAAGTGGATGAACAACATCAGCCAGGTGAAACACCGGCGGCCTATGTGGCGCGGCTCGCCGTTGCAAAAGCACGCGCCGGTCTCGCGTTGTGGACTGGGCGCCAGTCAGGTGGCGCACAGGCGAACGCTTACAACCCGGTGGTTCTGGGCGCAGACACCGCGGTGGTGCTGGACAATGAAATTCTTGGTAAACCTTGTGGTCAAACACAGGGTACAGAAGTGTTGCTGCAACTGTCGGGGCGCGCGCATGAAGTGATGACCGCGGTGGCGGCCTGTAACGGCGCTCAATGGCAATCGATCGTCTGTACGGCGCGGGTTCACTTTCGCCGTATCGAAGCGTGGGAAGCCCGGGCCTACGCGGCAACCGGAGAAGGCATGGATAAAGCCGGAAGTTATGGTATTCAGGGAATTGGGGGTATATTTGCAGAGCGTGTTGAGGGAAGTTACAGCGCTGTTGTGGGCTTGCCGGTGGCGCAAACTGAAATGTTGCTGCGTAAGCTGAACGTTGATACCTGGAGTATGCGGATCCATGGCTGAAGAACTCCTGATAAATGTAAACCCGTTTGAAACGCGGGTTGCCATGGTTGCGCACGGTCACCTCCAGGAAATTCATGTGGCGCGCTCGGCGGGCTACAGTATCACCGGGAATATCTATATTGGCCGGGTGGAGCGGATCGTGCCCGGCATGCAGGCCGCGTTTGTCGACGTCGGTCTGGCACGCCCTGCTTTTTTGCATGCCCGGGACATCGATCGCCCGCGCATCATGACTGCAGATAACGAAAACCAGCGCGTGCACAAACTGGATATCAGAGATCTTCTGCACGACGGTCAGCATGTGATGGTGCAGGTGGAGAAAGACCCGATTTCCAGCAAGGGTGCGCGTTTATCCACTCAGCTGGCGCTGGCTTCCAAATACCTGGTGTTGATGCCGAATGAGCAGCATATTGGCATTTCACAGCGTATTGATGAAGAAGTTGAACGCGAGCGGTTGCGTACCTGCCTGACGGAGATAAAAGCGCAGACCAACCTTCACGGCGGCATTATCGCCCGGACCGCCAGCGAGGGCGTCGGTGGGCCAGAGCTGGCGGCGGATCTGCAGCTGCTGCAGCGTATCTGGGAGCGCATCCAGCGCCGTTCAGCGGACGGTCAGGCGCCCTGTTTAATATTCGAAGAATTACCCCTGCACACGCGCATGATTCGCGACCTGGCAGGGCCTGCAACTGAGAATATTCTGATCGATGATGAGTCCACCTATCAGCGCATTCGTAGTTACGTTGAAGAATGTATTCCCGGCTACGCCGAGCGATTGCATCACTATACGGAGAAGCGACCGCTGTTCGAACGCCACGGGGTTGAAGACGAGGTCAGCCGGGCCCTGGAGCCCCGGGTTGCGCTCAAATCCGGGGGCAGTCTGGTGATAGAACAGACGGAAGCCATGATCAGTATCGATGTGAACACCGGGGGGTTTCTCGGTGGCAGCAGTCTGGAAGAAACGGTCTTTCGGGCGAACATGGAAGCGGCTGCGGCAATACCGAGGCAACTGCGCCTGCGTAATCTGGGCGGCATTATTGTCATCGACTTTATCGATATGGAAGATGAAGAACATCAACGCCAGGTTATGCGCACACTCGAAAAAGCCGTCGAGCTTGATCCGGCCAGAACCCGCCTTGAAGGTTTTTCGTCTTTGGGACTGGTGCAGATGAGTCGCAAACGCACCCGGGAAAGCCTTGCCCAGAGTATGTGTTCGCCGTGTGCGAGCTGCGACGGGGTTGGGTTGGTACGCAGTGCCGAATCGACCAGTATCGAAGTCATGCGGGCCCTGGCCCAGGACTTTCAGGCGCGTTGCCGCACCAAGCCAGTAGAAGGTGAATATATGATTCGCGCCACCGAGGCGGTGGTGGACAGATTGCTGGACGAAGATGCTGAGCACCTGGCTCAGTTGGGGGCTCGTATCCAGCGCGATATCCGTATCCAGCTTGAACCCTCTTACGCAGAAGGTGAGTTCGATATCGTGCTGGTGCAGAACGTAGCCCGTTAACCGTGGCAGAATTGCGTTCCCTCCGCCTGTCTCAGCATCTCGTGCTGCGGCCGCTCTTCAGCATTTTTACCTTATTCTTTATTGCACTGGCTGTACTGCAGGCTTCGGGCCGGCTCGCGGCAGGTGCGCTGCACCTGTTTCAGGACGACGTGAATACAGTTCTGTTCAGCCGCAACATCAGTGTCGATGGCCTGCGTGGCGACTGGCAAGGCCTTAACCCGGTCATTGCGGTTGAACATCTGCGTCTACCGGCAGGCCGGGTCCGTGGCGTCGATCTGGAACTGGATCTGCTGGAAAGCCTCCTCCGTGGCGCGTGGGTGCCCAGGCGACTGCATGTCGAAGGGATTGAGCTTGATCTTGATCAGACCTCGCAGGGCTGGCGCCTGCGTGGCCTCGATCCGGATCAGCCGCCCATCGACTGGCAAAGTCTGCTGCAGGTGCCCCTGCGTCATGTGGACGATCTTGCATTGCAGGTTGGGGTGACCCTGCATGGTGCGCATGCGGTAGCGCCTGCCCGATTGTCCGGCAAGATTGAATCGGTGAACCGCGGTGGCCGCCACTATCTACACGCGGTGGTGAACAACCCCCAGGTGGATGCTGAGGCGTTGCGACTGTTTGTCTGGGAACAGGATGCGCTGTTGTGGGTCACCGAGTCGATCAACACGGTTTCGCTTGATGGTCAATTGAGCTTGCCGAACCTTTTGCTGCCCCGTTCCGAACAGACTTTGGCGGATCGGTCGGAACTGCAGTTGGTGGTAGATCAGGGCTATTGGACCGATGCTGCCGGCACTGGTGCCGGTACATTGGCCTTTGCGCTGGAAGGGTTGCAGATTGCGCCAGCCGGGCGCGCGCATGAGGTGTCGATGCGCATTGACGCGCAGCGTCGCCAGCATGTGGTGGATGCCGTGACCCGTCAGTTCAGTATTGCTGCGGAGAAGGATGTCCTGGACCTTAGTGGCGTGCGGCTGTCGGTGCAATTACCGGAACAGACGATCACTGAGTTTGAAATTGCCAGGCAGTTGCTGACTGGCGAGGTGACACCACCCATGGTGCGACTCTGGCGTGGGCATCTCGATCTTACCCGGGTAGCTGAGTTCCTGGCGGTCTCAGCAACAAACCTCGGTGCTGCCGGCCGCTGGATAGAGGCCATGGCCGTCCGTGGCGATGCCAAAAATGTGCACGGCTTTTATGATCCGGAAACAGGCTTGGGCTACCGGGCGTCAATATCTGACCTGCATCTGCAGGGGTATAAAGGTGCACCCACGCTGGCGCGTGGGCAGGGGGTACTGTGGGGTTACAATCAGGGTATCGCCATGCAGCTGAATGCCAGCGATGTGGAGGTGCAATTCCCGGATCTGTTTCACGACCAATGGGCTATGGACAGCATCAGCGGGGTGGTGAAAGCCTGGTTTGGTGAAAACTACTTTGCCTTGCAAGGGAATCAGCTCAAGGCTTACATGGATAGCACCGGGATTGCCGGGCGTTTTTCTCTCACCCGCCCTAACGAGCGCTATGAGCAGCGGG
>JBCCUW010000220.1:0-7043 GCA_039196385.1 Pseudomonadota bacterium | reverse complement strand
GCGTGGGAACCAAACATTTCACCGGATGGTAAGCAGGTGGTTTACAAAGCTTACCGTGATGGATCCTTTGATCTGTGGATGCTGAATCTGACCGACACGGGTGCGCCCCCCATTAAGCTGACCGATACAGCTTACGATGATCGTGAACCCCAGTACGCTCCTGATGGCACCCGCATTATTTTTTCCTCAGACCGCTCCGGTTCGTACGATATCTGGCAACTGGACCTGGTCTCTTCAACGATCAGCCGGCTGACGCAAACGGTTGTAGAGGCTCACTCACCGTGTTGGGCGCCGGATGGCCGCCGCTTTGCTTATGTCGTGAGTGACCGGTCTGGCTCTAAGATATTTATTCAGCAACCGGATGCAAAGACGCCACAACAGGTTTTCTCTGCCAGCACTCAGGTCACAGGCCTGCAGTGGCTTCCCGGAGGCCGGGAAATAAGCTATCGCGCGTTGGATCGCGACGCGGCGGGTAACGCGTACACGACGCTGCGGGTGATTGGTCTGGAAACGGAAAGCTCTCGGGATATATCGCCACCTGGTATGGACGTATTCCCGTTTCGAGCGAACTGGCTGGATAGCGGAACGGTAGTATTTTCTGCTGATGGAAAGGTTCAGATACTGGAGATTGGCGCAGAACCAACCACAGAAGAATTCGAAATTCATGTTGCCCTTGACCGCACACCTTATGCGAAGAAGCGAACCGACTTCGATAGCACCACAAAACGTTCCGTGCTGGGGATTTCTTATCCGACAATATCGCCGGATGGTGATCGCGTCGCGTTTGGCGCGTTAGGCGATTTATGGTTGTGGTCACCGGCTGTTCCACACCTGGTGCAGCTGACGGATGACCCGGCTGCGGATCAGACTCCCTCCTGGTCCGCCGATGGTAAACGGTTGGCCTACATCAGTGATCGTGATGGGCAGCCGCGTATTCAGGTTTTGGACCTGGCCACTGACAAGCGCACCACACTGATGCTTGATCACAAAGAACTGAGCTTCCCCAGCTGGTCACCGGATGGGCGGCAGTTGGCGTATTTCACGGATGTGCCGGGTAATCCCCTGTTGCACGTAGTCGGACAGTTGACGGTTTACGACCTGAACACTGAAACGAGTAAAACTTACCTGGCGCCGATGCCACCGCAACCGATTAACTGGAGTGCCGACGGCGGTCATCTGCTGACAACACGTTTGTACCCCTATAGTAATCGCTACCGTGAAGGTCTTTATTTGCCAGTAGTTGTAAACCTCGAAAGTGGCGCATCCCACAGCATCACACCCTGGCCGGATCGCTCCGTCACGCATGCCACTCTTTCCCGAGACAAACGCCTGGTCTATGTACAGGATGGTGTACTGAATTCATTGCGCCTAAATGATGTGTATCGTGCCACTGGCTCTCCTGAAGTGCTTTATAACGGACTGGCAGACACGCCCAGCATCAGCAGATCCGGGCAGCAGGTTGTGTTTCAGTCTGGTGCCAGACTGATGCAGATGGACATCAAATCCGGGCGTGTCAAAGATATTACGCCCCCACTGCGCTGGCGAATGGACCAACCCACGGAAGAGTGGATCCTGCGCGCCGGTCGCCTCTTTGACGGGGTTGCCAGCGCTTATCGTCACAACCTGGATATTCGTATTCGGGGTAATCGTATTGCAGGCATTGGACCAGTAAACCCAAATACTCAGCTGTCGGTGCTGGATGCATCGGATCAGGTCGTGATTCCCGGTCTGTTCGAGAGTCATGCGCATATTGGTGATCACAATCTCAGCGAACCTCAGGGGCGCGCCTGGCTGGCTTATGGGATTACCTCTGTGCGAGACCCGGGTTCCAATCCGTACCTGGCCAACGAGCGCAAGGAAGCCTGGAACAGTGGCCGCCGTGTGGGGCCACGTACTTTCATCACCGGTCATAACATGGATGGCAACCGGGTTTTTTACGCAGTGGTGGAAGGTATCAGCTCGGACGCGCACCTGGAGCGTGCTTTGCAGCGTTCGAGAGAACTGAACGTGGATTTCATTAAAACCTATGTGCGCATGTCTGACAGGCATCAGCGTCGGGTTGTAGAATTTGCTCACGAGCTCGGTATTCCCGTCACGTCTCACGAATTGCTGCCCGCTGCGGCTTATGGCGTTGATCACATTGAACACTTCACCGGCACCAGCCGGCGCGGGTATGCTACTAAGATCAGCGAACTGGGCCGCAGCTATCAGGATGTGTTGGAAGTATTGTCGGTATCAGGCATGGGGATTGTGCCAACGATGGTGGTGCCGGGTGTGGTGCTGACGTTTTCCGAACAGGATGATCTTTACGATACCCTGCAATTTCGTACGTTCTACGGCAAAGCGGCGAAAAAGAACTATCAGCTTTTTATGAGCTTTTTTGGTCCTGGCAGCGAAGGCTACGTGGACGCTTATGGTGATTTGCTCAGCCAGCTTACCGCACGTGGTGCGCTGGTTGCGACCGGTACCGATTCTCCGTTCACTCCCTTTGCAACTGGCCTGCACGCAGAGCTTAGACTTTATGAACGCGAAGGGCTGAAGCCCTGGCAGATCCTTCAGGCAGCCACGATTCAGTCGGCAAAAATTGCCCACGTCGAAAGTGATCTGGGCTCCATTGAAGTGGGCAAACTTGCGGACCTTGTCGTGATAGAGGGTGACCCGCTCACCCGCATCAGCGATTTGAGTCAGATCAGCCACACCATAAAAAATGGCCGGGTTTATACCTTGGATGAGTTGCTTAAACCCTCGCATGTCGCCGCTGATCATGTGCCATGAGTGCAACGTGCCGACTCTACGTGGCATATTTATTGCTGCTTTCAGTGAAATGAGGTCACGACATCCGTTTCAGCTCGACTGCAACCGCTGCGCGGGTTGCTTGCCCCAGAATGCAGCGGCAAGGAGATTGCTTTGCACCAACTGAATGCATCACGACTATTGCGTCTATCGACAGCGTTGACAGCTCTGATTCTGTCCGTACATCTCAAAGCCGCGGACGTCACGCTGCCGGATACGCTGGAGGCACAGCCGGAAGCATTTGAGTTTGACCTGCCCCTCGGCTCAGCGACGCCCTGGCAACCCGACATGGATGTGTTTGTTATCAACCCAAACCTGTTGGTGTTTTGTGATGGCAGGCAATTGGATGATGAGCCCGACTGGGTTAAAGCGCCAGCCAGCTGGACGGGTTTTGATGCCGGGCTCGGGACCTGTGTTTATGTGATTCACGATGCGGGTGACGCGCTGGTGCTGGATTCGTTATGGACACGGTCCCAAGGCGACTACATCCGCAACCACATGCAAGCGCAATATGCTACGGAACGATTTACCCTGGTGTTGACCCATTGGCATCTGGATCACATCGGTGGCAACGCCGCTTTTGCGGATAGCCGGATCATCTCGGGGCAACGCACCGCTGACGTTTTGGAAGGTTATGCTGACCATATCCGCGCCGGTACGCTCTGGGGCCCACCGGCAATGCCAGATCTGGTGTTGCCCAACGTGACGTTCAATGACCGGCTGGAACTCACGATTGGATCAATACCGGTTGCCGTTTCTCACTATAACGTGCACAGCGACGACCATATTTTTGTCTATCTGCCGGAGCAGAAGATCGGGCTGGTAGGTGACATGACGGAAGACACTGTCCCGGTGATTTCACACCCGGAACAGATTCCGCAGCATCTGGCGGGGCTGAAGTCGCTGCGTCAAGTTGATATGGCGGTGTTGTATCCGAATCACGGCAATCCAGATGTGATCAAATCAGGCGGTTATGACAAATCAGCCATCGACGCTACGGCTGAGTATCAGCGCAATATGCTGCTGCGTTCCCACGATGATGATTTTCTGCAACAACCAATGGAATCGTTTATCCCCGTAGCACTGAAGAACAAGGCCGTAACCGTACACGAGTATTACCGCGTTGCACATGAGTTCAGCCGCGGTAACGTCGCCGAGTATTGGGCGGAGCGTCCGTTGCCGGCTATTGACTGACGCCGGGTTAGCCTCGTCCGCTGCTTCTTCCTTATTGTCGGTTTGGCTTGCGTACTCTTGCAAAGCACGCCGGCGTTCGCGCACTTTCTGAACAGAACGCAAATCACGATCGAAGTTGCTCCTGATCAAGATCGTTTGCTGATCGATCTTGCCGTTGATCTTACAAACGGCTTCGGCAGCGCGGATACTTACTTTCAAATCAGCAGGGGCGTTGTAGACAACCAGGCGCTTATCCGTCAGGTATTCCAAGCTGTGGCCGGGGCCCTTGAGTTGGAAGTGAACGGCGCAAACCCGACGCTCAAGCTGGAGGCGTTTGCCTGGCCGGACCTGACTCGGGATGGATTTACGCAACCCTGGGCCGCCCCCATGTCGCGGTTGCGTTTCAGCGCCCCCATAGATGCGGAAAGCTCGCTGATACGTCTGCGTGTAGATGACAGCTTTCCGTTTGCGCGCCCCATTGTGATTGCCGCCAGCACCCCAGAGCAGTCCTTCAGCCGCTGGGTACAGACGGATGAATGGTCACCGATGCTGATCACGGGCGCTACCGCCCAGGCAGACGAGAGCCGACAACTCACGGTTTGGGACGTCGGTACGAATTACGCCAGGCAGGGCTTTTTGCACATCTTGCCCCTGGGGCTGGATCATATTCTGTTCGTTTGCGCGCTGGCTCTTGCTGCCACAACGCTGCGTTCTCTGGTTTTTCTGGTCACCAGTTTCACTCTGGCGCATTCACTCACCTTGTCTCTCATGGTGCTCGGCTTCGTGCCGGAGTTGGGGCCCTGGGTAGAGTGGGCCATTGCCGCCACCATTTTTTATGTTGCGGCAAAGAACTTGTTTGTTCGCCACGCCAGGCATAGCTACGAATACGGGTTAGTTTGTTTGTTTGGCCTGTTACATGGCCTGGGGTTCGCCAATGCGCTCCTTTCGCTCGGGCTTCCGGGCGATCAGTGGGTACTGGGCCTGGTCAGTTTCAATTTAGGCGTTGAAGCCGGCCAGTTGGTACTGGTAGGACTGCTTTATCCACTCTGGCGCCTGCGCAACAATGACTGGTACTACTCTCGAATTGTCGTGACCTCGTCGTCTCTCATCTGCATCCTTGCCGTCTACTGGATGATTGAGCGTGGTGCTTGGTTGATACCCCCTTCAGCCTGACTCGCCCGGGCAAATATTGCATATTCCCACCGCCGTTCCTGATATTGTTACCTGCTCAGTTGCCCGCAGCGGGTGCAACTGACGAAACGGCAAGTTATTGGAGAGGGAAGGGTGGACTTCAGCGCGCTCGACACAACGTTGATCTTGAACGTTCTGGTACTTTTGTTAATCGGCATCGGGCCTAAGATAGCGCTTGTCCCGTTTCTGGAAAAAACCAAGGGCTTCGAACCTGCCCGCCAACGGGCCATCGGGCGACGTATGGTGCTGGTGGGTATCACGGCTGCGGTGGTTCTGTATCTCGCCGGCGGGTACTTGATGAAGCTCCTTCATGTCTCTCCGGGAGCGGTTGCGGTGGGTGGCGGCATTGTCCTGATGATTATTGCGCTGAAGATGATCGAGAGTCCCGGCAAACCTCATGCACTTGTAGAAGACGCAACCCCGGAGTCGGACGCGAAGATGGCCGTGTATCCGCTGGCGGTACCTTACCTGCTGAATCCCGCCGGCATGGTGATCCTTATTGTCGCCTCAGGTCGCGTTGACAGCGTGATTGCGCCGGACGGATTAGTGCTGCTTGGGCTTATCCTCACGGTGGGGTTGTTTGACTTCCTTGTTTTCGGCTTTATCGACAAACTTGCAAAGATATTGCGACCCACCACCCTGGTTATTTCCGAAGTGGTGTTTGGCATCTTGCTGACGGCGCTCTCGGTGGAAATGATCGTGCGTGGCCTGGCTGCACTTGGGGTGATCAAGGATATTACGCTGGCGCATTGAGAGTTGAGTCAACCGTCGGCGGTGTTTTCATGAATAATCAGATCACCAGGCTGACAATTCAGTTCACGACATATTGCATCCAGGGTGGAAAAGCGCACGCCTTTCACTTTGCCAGTCCTCAACAAAGATAGATTCTGTTCAGTAATGCCGACAGCTGCAGCAAGGTCTTTGCCGCTGACGCCCCGTTCCGCCATCACGATATTCAGGCGCATTTTGATCACTTGTGGTTTCGCCGTATTACGTGCCAGGGGTTAGACAAATTGCTGATTCTCCTTGCGAGCCTTAATCCCATCCACCAGTAAATCGCACAGGACCCACATGACGATGCCGCTCGTGACAAGTACCAGCTCATAACTGCCGACGGTGATGGCGAGAACCTTCTGACCTGCAGGGTGGTTCCAGGAGAGCAGTACGCTGGCGATAGTGTTGTATACAGGTTTGGCCAGCCCCTGGACGATCAACAGGATAGCAAACGCTCGTAGACTGGCGCTGTTCTCCAGGTCGAACCAGTGGCCTTTTGCAAAGCTGGAGAAGGCTTTACGTAAGAAGTACACCCCCGCTAGACCAACTGCCATGTAAACCACCGTAAGCATCCAGAGCGTATACCACTGCCAGGAAACCACAGTATCCCAGCGAATGGGTAGATGCAGGTTGTCCTGCGCTAGCAGACTCAGCCCATCGAAATTGAACAGCAGATAAAGTGCGCCGAGTGGCAACCCGATTAACCATAGTGTTGTGATCCAGGAAATTAGTTTAGCCAGCTTGAGGGTCATATTTTTCTTGAAATTAAAATAAAACAATAATATATTGCTGTAAAAATTTAATATCAAGATGTATATGCAAAAACTTTGGTTTACCGGCATTGCTCTTATCTGTCTGCTTGGGTTGCCCCTGCGGGCAGATGCATTGACCGTCGACGAACTTCTGCTTGCTTGTGAACGGGACGGACGACCCTGTGCCCAGATCCCTTGGATCCAGGCCTACCTGGGTGGTGGTTTTGACCTGATTGCGTCGCTGGATGAAAAAACTGAGTACCTGGAACAGATATATTGTTTGGCACCGGAAGATCTTTTCAAACTGGATAATAGTGATCTAGACGTCCCAGAATGAGATCCGTGTATGATTGGTAAGGT
>JBCCUW010000219.1:0-7054 GCA_039196385.1 Pseudomonadota bacterium | reverse complement strand
TCGCGCGTTTCTGGGACGTCGATGCAGGGGCCATTCGAATCGGCGGGGTGGATCTGCGCGACCTGCCTACCGACCAGCTTATGGCGCAGTTGGCCTTCGTGTTGCAGGAGACTTTTCTATTTAACGACACGATCGAAGGCAATTTGCGCATGGCGCGGCCGCAGGCGACCGAAGCAGAAATTGTTGCAGCAGCACGTGCTGCCAACGCCCACGACTTTATCGAAAGATTGCCGCAGGGTTACCAGACCGTGGTGGGTGAAGGCGGCGCCAATCTGTCCGGCGGTGAGCGTCAACGTGTGGCCATCGCCCGCGCCATCTTGAAAGACGCACCCATTGTATTGCTCGACGAAGCAACGGCGTACGTGGACCCCGAGAACGAAGTCAGCCTGCAGCGCGCAATCGACACCCTGGTAGCTGGGCGTACGGTGATCATTATTGCGCATCGTCTCTCGACGATTGCCGGCGCGGATCAGATTCTGGTGCTTGACCGGGGCTGTATCATAGAGCGCGGCGGTCATGATCAGCTGGTTGCCGCTGGTGGCTTATATGCTGAAATGTGGGCCGCGTTTTCTGCGGCAGACGCAACATCGTTGACGGCGCACGGTGGTGTTCAGACATGAGCAGCCCTGCATCAACGCCGTTCTATACCGGCGCCGTCACCACCGCGTTCCGCATCATGGGTGAACGCTCGCGAGCGATGTATCTGGGTATTGCACTGCGTTTTGTCCAGGCAATGTGCGCGGGCGCTCCAGTGGGATTACTGGTCTGGGTGGTCAATCGAATCCGCGAGAACACGCTCACCACGGATGATGCGTGGCTGGCTGCGGGTGTCACGCTGGTGGCAGTGGCGCTGCAGTATGTGGTCTGGTACTTCAGCAACAAGGTCACCTGGACCAATACTTACTATGCCATCGGTGAAGCCCGTGCACGCGCTCTGGCGCACGTGCAGCAACTCTCTCTTGGCAGCATGCGCACGCGCTCCACCGGAGATATGACATCGGTTTTCTCAACCGACTTCAATGCGGTGTCCACGTTTATCTCTCAGGCGCTGCCTGCGCTGTTCGGTGCCGTTGGTCTGCCGATGGTGGTGCTGGTGATTATGTTGTTTCTGGACCCTCCACTGGCGTTGTCGGTTGCCCTGAGTCTGCTGGTCGGTTGGCCGTTGTTTGTCTGGACCAACAGGCGGTTCAAGGCGCTCGCGCTGTTGCGTGGAGACCGGCTGGCTGATGCCAGCGGGCGTATGTTGGAGTATGTGCAGGGTATCGCGGTCGCCCGTACCTTTAATCAGTCCTCAGATAGGCTCAGTCGCTTCGAACAGGCCGTGGCAGATATTAGAACAGTGAATAGCAAGCTTGTGCTGGTTTTGTTGCCGCTTGGCATGTTGACCATTGGTGTCATCCAATTGGGTACACCGGTGGCGATGGCTTTCATTACCTATCGCTGGCTGGGTGGCGCAGTGGACATCGGCACGGCACTGATTTTTCTGGTCCTGGTGCTCAGGGTGTACGGCCCGATTGTGGCGCTCGCGCCTGAAATAGAAAACCTGCGCATCGGTGATGCAGCCCTGGAACGCATTGGCCGCGTGATGGATCTGGCGCCTCAGGATGCTCCCGAAATGCCGGTGGCAGAACCCCATGGGCACGACGTCGAGTTTCATGAAGTGAACTTTGCGTATGGCGAACAGCCGGTTCTGAAAGACGTTTCTTTTGTGGCGCGCGCAGGCACAACCACCGCCATTGTTGGGCCCTCCGGTGCGGGTAAGAGCACCATCTTGCATTTAGGCGCGAGATTTTGGGACGTCCGCAGCGGACAGATCACGATTGGCGGAGTTGACGTGAAAGACCTGACCGCAGAGCAGCTGTTTGATGAAATCACGATTGTCTTTCAGGAGGTGTATCTGTTCCAGGCGAGTATTCGCGAGAATATCGCATTCGGCAGACCCGAAGCTTCTCAGTCTGACATTGAAGCGGCCGCGCGTGCGGCGCAGGCCCACGAATTCATCAATGATTTACCAGATCAATACGGCACGATGGTCGGCGAGGGTGGGGCTACCCTGTCTGGTGGTGAGCGCCAGCGCATCTCTATCGCGCGCGCGATTCTGAAAAATTCGCCGGTAGTTCTGCTCGATGAACCCACATCCTCGCTGGACGCGTTGAATGAGCGCGCAGTGCGTGATGCACTGGCGAACCTGGTACGCGACAAAACGGTGCTGGTGGTGGCGCATCGGCTGCCGACCATCCAGGCCGCTGACCAGATTCTGGTGCTGGAGTCTGGTCGGATTGTGCAGCAAGGCCGCCACGAGACGCTGATTGAGGAGCCAGGTGGACGTTATCGGCAGATCTGGCAAAGCCGAGCTGATGCCCTGAACTGGCGTATCGGGCACCGCAAGGCTTAGCGGGCGTCAAAACTCATAGCCAATGCTCGCATAGGCAGTTCTTGGGTCGCCGACGCCCAGCCCTAAGTCACCGCCGCTGAAAAAATATTCCTCGTCGCTGAGATTTTTAACCCCCGCCTGAATACGTATCTGACTGCGCTCTCCCACGGGGATGTAATAAAACGCGGTCACCTCGACGGTCGTGTAGGCGTCCAGCTCAAAGGTGTTGGCAAAGTCGTTGTAGCGTGTGCCTACGTAGTTTGCCCCGCCGCCAACGCCCAATCCGCGCAAGGTCCCTTCGGTAAACTCATAAGTGACCCACAGGTGGGCTGAGTTTTCGGCAACATTGGTCGGACGCAGTCCACTTTCTTCGTCCTCGCTGTCCAGGTAGGCGTAGCCGAAAATGACACTCAGGCCATCAGAAAACTGAACCGTCGCGTCCAGTTCAAATCCCTTTGTCCTGATACCATCCGCGACGATCGGATCACCTTCGTTGGGTAACCCCGCGTCTACGCGATCGACCACCACGTTGGTGCGCGTGGTATCGAAGATGGCTGCGTTGATGAATAACTTACTGTCCAGAAGTTCGGTTTTGAACCCGATTTCATACTGCTCGCCTTCGGTGGGGTCAATGGTGCTGGTTTGCAGCGTGATCGTGTTGGTAAACAAGCCGCTGGGTTGGAACGACTCGCTGTAGGTGGTATAGAAAGTGACGTTATCCCTGGGTTTGTAGAGCAGGCTGATGTTCGGCGAAACCTCCCATTGGCTGTCTGTATCCTGCGGTGCGCGAGGTCCAGCACCTGCGGTGACGCGTTGCAGTGGATCAAAGGCCAGGATATCGTTGCCCTGCAAGTCTTGTTTGAAATCGTCAGCGCGTACGCCCAGAGCAATCTGCCAGGATTCGCTCAGAGTGATCTGATCCCGCAAGTACAACCCTAGTTGCGTTCTTTCAATATCGTTAGTGAAGGCGAGCGCTGACTCGCCCTGGGCCGTGCCATAGACCGGATCGAAAACATTGATAATAGAGAATGCCGAGGTAAGGGTGCCGGGTGGGAACAGTGCGCCCGCACCCGGAAGGGCGAACAGCAGACTGTCAGCAGAGTCGATCAGAGAGAAAAAGCTGTTGGCGTTGAACTCCTGGCGCTGGTAGTCACCGCCCACAACCCATTCATGCGAGATCGATCCGGTGGCTAACGTGCCGCTCAGTTGGATACTGAAATTAAACAGATCGTCTTCGTTGGTAAATCCACCCTGGTTTCTGACCAGCAGTCCGCTCTGAGTCAAACGCGGGGTAATACTGACACCAGGTACAGCGCCGAGTAGTGCAATGGCGGTGCTGGCGGTATCGGTGGGCCCAACGGCCGCGGTGATGCCTGCAACGGGTGAACTGCCTTCAGCGCGTCCCAGCAGTTCCGTTTTTTCGAACCCCGTCTGGGCGTGCAAAACCCAGCCATTGTCGAATTCGCGCTGATATTCCAGCGCAAACTTGTCTCGCTCCGTTTCTCGGCTGTTCCCGGGCTCATGAAAGCCCCGGTCGAGGTCGTCGTCGTAGATCGACAAGTTACCCAGCGGGTCTTCGAACAGGAAGGCGCGATTGGCTGCCGGCAGTTCATCTCGTGTGAACTCCATGGCCAGGGTTAACGTGTCTTTCGGGCTGATTTTCCAGGTGAGCGAAGGCGCCAGTATCTCCCGTTTCAACTCGTCCGGGCGCGTGGTTTCGCGCCAGGTCTCGCTGTCTTCGATACCTCCGACAAGACGATATAGCAAGGTGCCGTCCCGGTTTAAGGGGCCGGTGCTGTCGATCAGCAAGTCCTGACGGCCGTGCTCATCCAGCGTTACAGTTGCGACGTGCCGGGCTGTATCCAGCGGCCGTTTCGTCACCACGTTGATTACGCCGCCGACATCCGTAGATCCATAGGTGAATGCCGTGGGGCCTTTAACCACTTCGACACGCTCGATATTCGAAGTCTGCAGCCGCGATGCGTTGCGGGCGATGGCAAAGCCATCCTGGAATACATTGACGCTTCTGTGCCCTCTGATGTAGTAGGCATCCGTGGCGCCGCCGGTTTCGTTGAGCAATTGAATACCGCTGACGTTGCGCAGAGCATCGCGCAGGTCCTGCGAGCTTTGATCCAGGATGATCTGTTCCGGCACCACCTGAACTGACCGGGGTGTGTCCAGCAATGGAATATCGATGCCAAACGCACTTGACGCTGAGCCTGCTTCGTATCTTGCTGGTTCGGTACCCACTACTCGGATGGGTGCAAGCTGCAGCGGAGTGCTTGCGGACACCGCTTCCAGAGTTACCGTGTTGGGGTCTTCAAAGCGGGCCCTGATGCCCGTACCCTCGAGTAGCCTCGTCAGCGCAGCGCGAATCGTGAACTGGCCGGAGACGCCCTGGCTGCGCTTGCCTTGGGTGAGGGCACCGCTGGTGCCCAGCACCACCCCAGCCTGTTGGGCGAACTCGTTCAGAGCCCGGTCCAGATTCCCTTCCGGCACCGCGAAGGTGAGTAAATCCTGCGTGGTGGATGATGCACTTTCGGCCACTGCACCGGGTAGATCGAGGGCTGTGCACAGCAAGGCGCAGGCAAGCACGATGGGTTGGATACGACGCTTCAGCACGTTGGATAACCTCTTTAGTAGATGCACATTGACGCGATGAGAACGCGCACGCTTTGTAGTTATCCCGAACGAAAACTGAAAAGTGCTAACTAGAGTGGCGTTTTTTTATTGGTTGCTGGTTTCGATGGTGTCTATCGTGACCCAGTAGCGGGTTGCCTGGGATACTTGAATGGGCAGGATGCTCGTAAGGATGTGCAGGGTATGATCGGTGTCCTCTAGCGAAAATGTACCCGTGACTTTCAGCGCTGCCGTGCTGTCTGTCCATCGCAGGACGCCGGGTCGGTAGCGCGCCAACTCAGACAGAAAATCGCTCAGCGGCATTTGCTCGGCAACAAGCTGTCCCCGGGTCCAGGCCATATCGTTGGGTGTGACCCGGTCAGGTTGGAGACCCGCGTTGGTCTCCTGCACTGCTTGCCCCGCGCGAACCACTCGTGGCGAGCCCGATTGGGCGGGAACAAGCAGATTCACGGCACCCTCCATGACACTCACGCGCTTGTATTGATTTGTGGCGCGCACGACAAATTGGGTACCGATCGGACGGACAATCATGTCCGCTGTCACGACCAGGAAGGGGCGGGCAGCTCCGAGTTTAATCTTCAGCGGGTCGGTTGCCGTGGTGACCATGATCTCGCCGGATAACAACTCAACGCGACGCTCCGTCCCGTCGAAATGGATGTTGAGCTGAGTTTCGGTATTGACGTGTAAGCGGGTGCCGTCGCTAAGGTGTATCAGGCGGGTTTCCCCAACGCGAGTGTGGGTATCTGCCAACTGTTTCTTCAGTAGTTGCCCGTCCTTCAGCAATGGCAGTGCCAGACCACCGGCAGCAAGCAACCCCGCGGCGAAGAGTATGTTACGTCGGCTGATTTGTTTGTCGGCGCCGCGGATAGTTTTGGCTGCCAGTTCTCCATGGACACCAGTGAGACGGTTGTCCAGCACGCTTACATGTTGCCAGGCGCGCTCGTGCTGAGGATCGGCCGTCCGCCATTGCTGAAGTGGCTCTTCCCATGTTGGCTGGTCTTCAGACCAGCTCAAAACCAGCCACTGCAAGGCTTGTTCGACAATCGGTTCAGGCAGAGATGCCTGTTTGGCAATGTGGGTGATGTCAGTGGTCGCCATCTGCGTGCCTGGTCTTGTCAGCTGTTGGCGTCAGCACCCGTAAACAGGCGGCAGCCGCTCGAACCATGTAGTTGCGCACCGAACCGACGGAAATGTCCAGACGCTCAGCAATGGCGCTGTATGTGAGTCCTTCAAAACGGGACAGCAGAAAGGTCTCTCGAACTTTTGCCGGCAGTGCATCTAACGCTTGATCGATCTCGATTAACGTTTCCATCACCATCTCGGTCTCCTCCACGGAGGGCACGATTGATTCGGGAAGCGACGTTAGCAGTTCAAGGTACGAGCGCTCGAGGGACCTGCGCCTGTGCAGGTCGATGGCAAGTCCTTTTGCCACCTGGAGCAAAAATTGCCGCGACTGTTCCCGGTTCGGGATGCGGCCTGAGACGATGATGCGTTGAAAGGTATCCTGTGCCAGGTCCGCCGCATCATGCTCGCATAAGAGTCTCCGTCGCAGCCAACTCAACAACCAATCACGATTGTCGCAATACAACGCGTGCAAATCAGACTGATCGGTGGTGGCTGTCATAGTTTCATCAGGCGTCGTAAAGTCCTAGCTTATCGTAAATGAGAATCGTTATCAATTGAGAGTGTCAAGCTGTTTAACCAAAATTCCCGCTAAACTGTGGCCTGGTTCTCCGCTCGATCATCGACCGGTCATTATCATTGCCATCCAAGTCGTTCAAAGGACTTTGCGCGGCTGACCGATTTTAAATCTCTAGTAACTGTGGTTTTAGAAACAAGGATGTCAAACATGCGCAGTGTTCTGCTCGTCATTATCTCTTTCGTCACGCTTGGATGTGCCGGTTCCAATCAGGACAAGCTGCAGCCGCAGCAGGAAATGTCCGCCATTCAGCCGGGTGAGCTTAGCGTCTCTTTATTATCGCCGGATGAGGACTTGTTGTGGACAGGTGAGCCAGTCTCTTTCGACGTGGAAGGTATGGC
>JBCCUW010000218.1:0-7079 GCA_039196385.1 Pseudomonadota bacterium | reverse complement strand
CACATACGCACCGTAAAACACTGGCATGCGCTCGCCAGGCTCACCTTCATCTGTTGCGCCCAACTCGATGGCTTTGGCGTACAGCTTGTCGACACCCTCGCGATTGCCGCCCGGGATAGCAATCATGTTACCGTTACCTTGATGCTGGGCCTGCTCATCGTAAGGAATGCAGATAGCCAGCATGGCACTGTCCATGCCGGTGCCGTAAAACTTGATACGATCCTGCCCGAACAGCTGCTGTGCACCGATCTCCGCCAGCAGTTCATTGTAAAAGTTCTCTGCGCGCGCCATATCAGTCACGCCAATGGTTGTGTAGCCCAGCATCGTGTTCTCCCAGTTAAGAGGTTGCAGTTAAAACAATTTGATTCCGTCAAAGAGCGCGTAGTAAAGCGTGCGGGTGCAGGCCGCGCAAGTGATTTTTCCGCACGATCGTCGTTACTGAAACTCTACTTCAAAACTTTGCGCATCCGCGCCAGGATCCTGCATTTCAAGCGAAACGTGCACCGGCGTCCGCGGCGGCATCAGCTTCACTTTGGCCATATCGCCGCGCAGGTACTCAGCCGGTCTGAATCGACGACTCGCCACCAGTTGCCCCGCGAGGCTGCTGAAAGAGACGCGAATTTCCGGGAAAGGCTGGGCAAACTCGGCATTGTTCACAATGAGCACATCAACCACTCGCGCGTCAGCCCGCTGGGGATGCGTTCGGCTGACTGATTTGCGCGACTCTATCAACTTGACGTCACGCATCGGCGGTAACTCGCAACCGGCGACGTCACACATAATCTGATAAACCGGTCTGAAGGTCAGATCGGTTACCCAGCTTTCGTACTGAAACCACAAAATCTGCGCGGGCAAACCCAATCCCGCCAGTACAATCAGGGCCCAGGTCAACCATGGACGTCCCGCCTCAGGCTCCACAGCATCATCGTCGGGCGTCTCAAGGCGCGGCCGGGCTGAGGCCAGGTTAGCTGCCGGCGTGTCATCCAGGGGTTCTGCCGCCTGCCCAGGCGCCAAAGTCAGCTCAATCGGCTCAACGGCGTCACTCTCATCAACGGTATCCAGCGGGTCTTGAGTTAACGCCGCAGCAGGTGTTGTCCCGGCCAGATCAGCATCCGCTTTTGCTGTCGTTGCAGCCGCGTCTGTCAGGCCAACTGGGGCCGGCACCGCCGCAGGTTCATTCACCGCGTCGCGGGTATCTGACCAGGCGGCATCCGCCGCGATATCAATCCAATCATCTGCCGTTGTATCCACCTCAGGGTCAGCATTATCCCGTGAGGAGGCAACTACCAGTGGGGGTGCTTCCGACTCCGCATCTTCAACGCGCAGTTCAGCAAGAAACTCGGCCTCAAGCGCAGCGAGATCATCGGGCAGGTTTTCCGCAGAAATATTATCGGACAGCCGTTGGGGTTCGCCGAGTTGAATATCAGTTGGCGGCAAATCAGCCGGCTCATGATCGAGTTCGTCCAGCAGCGCATCAACGTCTTCAACCGGCGCAGACTGCAGCAACTCGCCATCGAGTAACAAGTGATCGGTACCATCGAAAACCGCCAGGCAAGCGCCGCAGCGCACCTGTCCGTTGGCCACCTGCAGCTGCGCCTCTGTCACCTTAAACCGAGTCGTACAGTTGGGACACTGAGTGATCAGTGGTTCGAGGCTATCTTCGCTCATTGCGGCAATTCGCCAGTAACCGGCGACTAGGTCACCAGGCCCTGCAACAACACCCACTCACCTTGGTATACGGCGGGCGCAAACTGAGTACGGGAATAACTGGCTGCTACCGCAGCCGCCTGGTCGGCGAGAATACCGGAAAGCACTATGTGCGCACCTGGTTTTGCCACTGCCTCAATCTCCTCCGCCAAGTCCTGTAACGGTGCAGCCAGAATATTGGCTACTACAATATCAAACGTCTGTTCGTGATCGCGAGCATACCAGTCCACAGCCGCCAGGGTTGTGATGTCTTTGTGAGCCAGACCATTGTAGGTGGCGTTGGCATTTGTCGCCAGCAGCGCCTGGGGATCATGATCTACAGCGACAACGTGTCCCGGCATGGGGCCAACCGAGTCCGCCATAAGCAATGCCGCGGCAATCGCCAGGATGCCTGAGCCGCAGCCGAAGTCGAGCACCCGGGCGGGGCCGTGCAGATGCTGCGCCAGCCAGGTCAGACAGAGCTGCGTGGTCGGGTGACTCCCCGAACCAAACGCCAGACCCGGTTCCAATAACAAAGGCACAAGCTGGTCGGCTTCGGCAGCGCCTTCCAGTTGCCTCGGTCGCAACCACAGGCGATCGGCAAAGACCTGGTTAACCGCGAAATTCGCCGCCGCTTCGCGCCAGTCCTGAGCACCAACAAATTCAACCTGAACGGGCTGGTGACCGATCAAATCGGCCAACGCCAGACGCAAGCTTTGCAGGTCGGTGTCGATATCAAACACGGCTTGCAGACTGATATCGTCCCAAACAGGCGTTTGACCCGGGTCCGGTTCAAGCACCGGTTCATCAGCGCCGCTGATCAACGTCACCGAGATGGCGCCCTGCTCGAACATCAGCGTTTCCAAGCTTTCGAGCCCTGCGGCAGTCACCGGCAGCGTCAATTGTAACCAGCTCACGAGAACTTGAAGAGCAGGTCCCCAGTGCTGACCGGTTGCGCATTGTCGACACAGATCTGCGCAATGACACCACCAGCATCAGCACGGATCTCATGCATCATTTTCATGCTTTCGATGATGCACAGGACATCGCCGGATTCGACCCGCTGACCCGCTTCGACGAAAGGCGCCGCATCCGGATGCGCCGCTCGATAAAAAGTGCCTGCCATGGGCGCAACAAAGCGCTGCTCACCACCCGCGCCGGCAACCGGCACAGGGTCGGTAGCCGGGACCGCAAGACTCGTCTGGGGCGTCGTGGTCTGCACACTCGCCGCTGGTGTTGCTCCCGGATAGCGGGCAATACGCACCGATTCATCCCCACTGGACACCTCAAGTTCGGCAATACCCGACTCTTCTACGAGCTCTATCAACTTTTTAACTTTTCTCAGATCCACCGCCACTGGTGCCTCCTGTATTTTTGTTGTTGCCCGAACAATTCGGCTTCAATCGTCCAGACGCGCGACTGCTGCCGCCAGTGCCAGTTCATAACCCTGCGCACCCAGCCCGGTGATTACCGCCACGGCAATATCGCTCAGATAGGAAGTCTGCCGGAACGCTTCACGAGCGTGCACATTGGACAGATGCACTTCAATGAAAGGAATGCTGACCCCGAGAAAGGCGTCGCGCAGCGCAATACTGGTATGCGTGAAGGCGCCAGGGTTGATGATGATAAACTCAACCCCATCCTGCCTGGCCTGATGCACCGCATCTATCAGCACGTGTTCTGCGTTACTCTGCAGAAAGCTGATCTCTACCTGTTCAGGCGCAGCCTCGGCGATGCGCGCATTAATCTGATCCAGTGTGTCGTAGCCGTAAACTTCCGGCTCACGCGTACCCAGCAGATTCAGATTCGGTCCGTGTAACACAAGAATTTTGGTCATGGCGCACTCTGCTGCCTAAAGAGGCGGCTGATTTTGCGCAATCTGGCAAAAGATGCAAGAACTTAATGCTCTTGCAAGAGGAAATAGAGGTGTTTTACCGGGAGATAGCTGCTATTTCGCCGACGTTACTGGTCTCGCTCGTATTTAATGCGGCCAACACTGAGCCCAAATGGGCCGCTAGAGTGGGCGCATTCACTTCACCCTGGATGCGAACTTCGCTCAATTCGGAGCCATCTTCGGTGAAAAAGACCAGACTGGGCGGACCAAACAAGCCGTAGTGGTTCAATAGTTCGCGGTCAATTTCATCGTTGTCCGTAACGTCGGCACGCAGCAACGTAAACTGGTTCAAACGCGACGCCACCGCGCTGTCCGGGAATACATTGCGCTCCATGACTTTGCACGAGATACACCAATCCGCGTAAAGATCCAGAATGGCCGGCTGGCCGCTGGCAGCAATCTGCTGTTGCACATCTGCCAGACTTTTCACCGGCTGCCATTGCGGTTCAGCATGCGCCACACCAGCGCCAACACCTGCAACCGGGCCGCCTATTCGCGCCAGCGGCTTGAGCGGGTCCGACGCGCCGCTGGCGGCGCCGATCAACAGTAAAACGCCCCAGAGGAAACCCAGCGTACCGGCAGCCTTACCCAGTTGGGCGATCCCCTGGCGTGGTGCAAAGTCGAGCACACCCAGATAGACCCCGCTGCCCAACAATAGCGCTGCCCACAAAGCCAGCGTGACGCTGGCAGGGACAACTCGCTCCAGTAGCCAGATGGCCACAGCCAGCAGCATCACGCCAAAGACTGCTTTCACACCGTTCATCCAGGCACCCGCCCGGGGTAACCAGTGACCGCCACTACCACCAACGATCATCAAAGGCACGCCCATGCCAAGGCCCAGAGCCAGCAGCGCAGAACCACCCAGAACCGCATCACTGGTCGTGGATATGTAAATCAGCGCACCTGCCAGGGGTGCGGACACGCAAGGCGATACCACTAAGCTGGAGAGTGAGCCCATAACCAGAACAGAGGCATGTTTGCCGCCCTGCTGGCGTTGCCCCATATTGTTCAGTCGATCCTGCAACGCCTGGGGCAACTGCAACTCATAAAACCCGAACATGGACAGTGACAACACGACAAAGACCAGCGCAAAGAAGATCAGCACGCCGGGCGACTGCAACGCCGCCTGCAAATTCAATTCGGCGCCGAAGAGGCCAACCAGCATACCGACAAAGGCATAGGTGGACGCCATACCCAGCACATAAGCGAGCGAGAGGGTAAATGCCCGCCGTTTGGAAATGTCATCCCCCTCACCAACAATGATGCTAGAGAGGATAGGCACCATGGGCAGCACACAGGGTGTGAAGGCCAGTCCAATGCCCGCAATAAAAAACAAAGCGAGGGCATAAATCAGGCTCTCGTCCGCCAGAATGCCAGCAAGAATCTGTTCTTCGGTATCCGCAACCTGAAGGGTACCGACACCGGCAGCGCTCACTGCAGGGCTGGCGGCGACTGCAGGGGCCGCGACCGGGTCTGCGACGCCAGCCAACTGTCCACCCCCGATCGAGGGCACCACCGTGGCGCCCGCACTGACCGCCACCAGATTGTTGCCGTTAACTTCGAACCAGCGCCATTCCGGCGGATAACACAAACCGCGATCCGCACAACCCTGATAACCCACGCCAATTTCCGCAGCGCCTTCACCCGTGCGGGTCAGGGGCACCGCCACATCGGCGCTGTGGTAATAAACTTCCACATCGCCAAAAAACTCATCTGTTTTCTGTTTGCCGGGCGGAATATTCGCTTCGCCAAAGCTGACATGCTCCGCCTTGGAGCGGAACTTGAACTGGTGGCGGTAGAGATAGTAGCCATCCGGCATGTCCCAATGCGCCTGAAACACACCGTTTTCGTTCAGCGCGGCACTGAGCACAAAAGCTTCGTCGACCTTGAGAAAGGGTTCTTCCTGTTCCCAGCCATCACTGCCAAAATCAAATTCTGCGGCCTGGGCGAAAACCGCCAAAAACCACATGAGCAGCAGCGACCAACGCCAGCTTTGTCCGCCAGCGCCACCAGGTTGTACTGATGACAAAATTCTCAAGTTCACCGCTCCCTTTTTAACTGCGCGTTTAACTGCGCGTTTAACTGCGCGCTCTGTGTATCTAAGCCGCTCAGACTCAGGTTCTAATATTATCGATTCTAGTGGACTGCCAAATTGACGCGAAGTTCGATGCAACCTGCACCACCGACCACACCAGCTGACCAATCCAGCTAACCAAACCAGCTAACCAATCCAGGCGGCCGGGCTGTTAATATGGCCTGCAACACGACCCGCAAGCTTGTCTGCCTTCCCGCCGGCAAGCCAGGTATATTGCCAGCCTTGGAATTTTTACATATCAGCATGATGTTTGTTGTGATTTTGTCCACCTTCAACCCGCTCCGATACATCACACGTAGGAAGAGAGAAGATATTAGCGCATCTTTATTGCCTAATTGGATCAGTACGGCGAACAGATACCCGCTCACTGATGGTATCCGCCGCCGACCCGGGCTAGCGCTTGTTGTCCTGGTCTGCCTGAGCCTGGGTGCTTGCCAGTCCACGCCCGAGCCGCCACCGCCCGAACCGGAACCCCCCGGGCCGGTCCTGTCCACCCAACAACTCAATAGTTGGCTGGATGCTGCACAACAGGCCATTGATGGCGGCCGCCTGATTTACCCCAGAGAAACCAGCGCGCTGCAGTACTACCAGCAGATTCTGGCGCTTGATCCTGAAGAGGCGCAGGCCACACGAGGCCTGGAAAACATCGTCGAGATCCACATCGAGCGCGCGTTGCGGGCATTGTCGCGCGGATACCTGGCAACAGCCCGCTCCATGCTGGCGCGCGCCCGCCTGATCCTGCCTGACCACCCGTCGATTGCGCCAACTGAGGCGCAAATACAACTCATCGCCGGTGCACAGCGGACCGAGTTGACGCTCAATCGCGCGCAAGTCAACGGAACGCGCGTAGACCTGATCCGATCTTTGCGAGAACTGGCAACCATGCCGCCGGACCAGGCGTGCCGATTCAAAATCTGGGCATCCACGGATACCCAGGGCCGCACCATCTACCAGGCCCTTAGTGAAGCAGCCAACCAGCAGGGTTCTGCCGCACAACGGTTGCGCGCAGAGATCATGGTGCGTTCGCCCGCTGGCGTGGAACGCCTGTGTTTCGAAAATCAGTAAGCGGACGGGACGCGGATACACTACAATCCGCTCATTGATACGCACCCCTGTCAAAGAGAGGACCCGCAAGTGAACTGGAAAGTCTGGCAGAAATCTGATCCGGTGTTTATGGATGAAGAGACACCAGGCCTGGGCGCCAGAATAGGTCGCTTGGCCGGCACCGGGATTGCCGTTTATCTGCTGGTGTGTGTACTCCTGGCCTGGTGGTGGGATTACCGTGATGGTGGATGTCCTGGATATGCCCACCGGCTCGTTCGGATATGTGCCGACCCCTGCCCTTGTTGCTCCGATCGAGTTCACCATGCGCGTCAGTGACTACGGGACACTGGGTGGGCACAT
>JBCCUW010000217.1:0-7079 GCA_039196385.1 Pseudomonadota bacterium | reverse complement strand
CTTTTGGCGCATACGCTGGTGGGGCAGGCAAACACACCCATGCCGTTCAGCAATTGATGGCCTAGTAGAAGAACGAAAAGAACAAGCGGGTTACGGTCGAATCAAACTCATACAGCGGTTCGTCACCCGGCGCAAAACCGGTCGCCGTGACATCGCGGAAATCATCGTACTGAAAGTTGATGTAGTCCATGAACAGACTGATCTGGCCGCGTTTGATACCAGGCATCCAATCCATGTTGAACTCATAACTCACACCAGCGCCCAGCGTCGTAGTCTGAAAGGCGGCCAACTCTTTGTCCCGGGCCAGAAAATTCTGCGCGTTGGAACGCGGAAACAGGTCGCTGTAAAAGTCCGCAGATGTCTGATTGTAGTAGCGATATTTCAGCTCCACGGTCAATCCCGTGTTGTCGATCGGATGGGTATATGCCACTTCCGCGTTGTACGCATCAATGCCCCATGAATCGTTGTAGTTACGAAACTCCAACTTCAGCGCCGCGCGATAAGGGAGAAAATACATGCCTCTAATAGCCTGGGCAGAACTGGTGCGGGTACGCGGATACAATTCCGCTTCATAGCTGAAGCCTCGCGCCGCATTCGGATCCAGAAAACGCACCTGGCGATAAGGGTTATTCAGAAAACCCTCATCGGTGACACCTTCGTAGTTGATATTCACAATCAGATTTTTGGTAATCACCTGCGACAGATCAACCCGGTAAATCTGCCGGTCGGTTTCCTCTTCAAAATTGTCGTCGCCATTGCGTCGAACGGTATCGAACCCGCGTGCATAGCTGATACCCAGCGTGGTCAGGTCACCAAAAAAATCCTGGCTGATACCGAAGCGCACCGAATGCGCTGAATAATCTGATTCTTCTGAGTTGGTGTACGACAAACCCATGAATGTTTTGCCGTGCAGGTAATCAACGCCAAGACTCTTTTCTTTTCGCTCTTCACTGTATTCACTGGCCGTGGAAACGACGTCTATCGAAGCACTGGAAATTGTATCGACGTAGTAGTTTGCCCAGACTGACACTTTGTCTTTAAAACCCTTGCGTACCAGCACGGACGGGCCGGTCACTTCCAGGCCACCGCCATCGTAACCGTGATACATCACGTCTGCGCGATCTTCAGGCAACACCGCAGCTAAAGGAAGGTAGCTGTAAACACTGAGCAACAACCCGGCTAACACCAGGACCATCAGCCGCAGCGGACTATGCAAACCCTGCCTTGCTACATGACGCGAATATCTTTGCATTCCACAGTCTTCCTTAACTTAGAGCCAGCTTAACCATCAGTTACAACCACAGCCGCCACCGGAGCCGCCCTCAGCTCCGCGCGCTCCCTCCCGGGCCTGATACACATGATGCAGATAAGATGCAGCAACCGGGTCACGGCCGAAACTCATGATGGGATCAGCCAGATTGTTGCGTTCAAAAGGACTAACCCAGGGTTTCAGTTCCCAGCTGCTGCAGCCACCTGACAACAGCATCAAAATCACTAGTGCACCTTGTGCGAACCGTTTGCCTATAGACATGTTTTACTCCTTCAGCGTAGCGCGGGCTTAGAAAAAGAAGGTCAGCCCGCCGCTGAACTCAATGTTGTGTTTTGCTTCATTAGAACCCAGCAGGTCCGATTCAAAATAGTGATCGCGCACGTTCACATGCAATGCCAGCCAATCGGTTGCAATAAAGCGATAACCCGCGCCCGCGTTAATCGTGAACACGTCGTCCCCACCGAACTCCGTGCTACCAGCACCTGCAATCAGATAAAGACCACCTTTGAAAGCCCAGCGCCCGGCAACAAACGCCTCACCGGGAAAAATATTCCAGCCGATGGAAACGTTGTAATAGGTGACATCGCGCTCTTCGTCAGTCAGCAGGGGCGCCCCACCACTCAACAGCTCGAAGCTGGTCTGGCCAAGCTTGGAGCGGCCGTATACCCCTTCAATAAAAAACTGTTCAGAAACATGGTAGGCCAGGCGAATGCTGGTCGACGTATCTGAGCCGAAATCCTCAAAATGCATAATGCCGGCGTTAATGCCGATCTCGAAGTTTTCGCTGTCGATGTCGTCTACCTCAACCTTGCGGGTTTCGGGTTCACGCACCACCAACGGTTCCAACTCAAGTTCTTCCGGTTCTGCAGCAAAAACCTGCGCGGACGGCAATAAACCGCAAACGAGCAGCATGATCGCCAGCACCGGCCGCCACATTACAGTGTGCCGCGCACTGCAGCGCTGATTCATTGTGTTACCTAGAAAAATATACTGAAGCCTGCTTTCCATTGATCTATCTCTTCGTTGTCATCCCGACTTGTAAACACCGTATGGCGCTTGTATTCCATGCGCAGCATGAAGCGATCACTGAGGTATAGGTTTGCACCTACCCCCGCATGAGCAATTTCGTCTTCGCGGTCTTCCGCAGCCACGATGGTAGTGTGCGGTTTGGTGGTAATTATGCCCGTGCCGATAGTGAAATAAGGTGACAGACGCCACTTCGGGAAGGGATACATAAGAATATTTGCGGACGCGATCACACCATCGGAGAACTCACCGAGAATCTGCGTGCCTTCAACTTGCACCGTGATATTGGGTGTAATGGCGTAACCCAGGTAACCGGTCAGTGAACTGGCACCACCAAAATCCCCACCGTTAAAACCCATCTCCCAGCGCCGGTTACTGAAGTCGCCCAGACCCAGTTCGCCAAAATCGATGGGGTCACCGGCCAGATCCAGGGTGTGCCGCATTTCGTCTCGATGCACCCATCCCTCTTTTTCTCTTGGTGTACGCACCTTGTACCAGTCGGTGCGCGACTTCAGCACAACCACCTCGTCACCCTGCGCGGCGACGTAAAAAATCGGATAACCTTTGCCGGGTCCGGTACGCAACTCGATATAGGGATCTGAAACCACCACCGTCGGCTGATACTTTTCAAACAGGTTCCAGGCTGCCGCATTGCTGGCGGTTGCCATGCAACCACCTGAAACAGCCAGCATCAGTATGATGCGCAATACGCGGATTTTTCTCATGTTGCCGTATGTCCTTGTTGCGGCTTCGTTCGCAGCTTCAGTAGATTAACCACCGCGCCTTACTGGGGCACCACAAATGGGTCGTTGTAGTACTGTCCGCCAATATCGATCCACTCCGAAATCAACTTCAGCTCAGCATCCGTTAAACGCCCGACATGGGTACCACCGGGTCCAAACAGATCAAAAAACCGGGGGCTCAAATTGGCGCCCGCCACACTTAAGCTGGGGGTCACATTGATGGTGACCATGATCGGTACGGGTTGGCCAGCGCCATCCAGGATGAGGTCACCATTTTCATCTGTCTCAAACAGCAGATTGCCGTTCCCGTCCGTCGCCTGGACCAACCGGTCCTGCACAATGTTGTTCACCAGGTCCAGCTCCTGCTCGTTGTCGTTGAACAGCAGTTCGCGATAGCTCTTGAGCTGGTCTGCCTCTTCAGCACTCGGCCCGTCCGAGAGATCCAGTTGAGCCAGCGGCAACATGGGCGCGCCCGCTGCATCAACGATGTTGTGGCAGCTTGTACAGGTGTCGTCCGCCAGCACTGTCACACCGTCAACATCGAGCGTCTGGCGGTCCACCGACCAGATCGGATGGATGTGATCGGGATAGTGTATGGTGATGCGGCAGGCGGCATTCCAGTTTGTCACACAGCCAGTATCCACTGGTGGGCTGGTACTGAGATCGCTGTACAAAAACGCAAAGCTGGCGTCTTTGGCGCGCACATTGGGGTCTGTCCAGACGTCGTCATACACCACATCCACACTGGGATCGGGTAACGTGCTGCGGGTAATCACCTCAGCCATGGTTTCACCGGCATTGGCAAACAAAGCCGGTTCGGTATTCGGAAAGGGCGAACCATCCGCAACCGCTCCCACGTTTATACTGGGGGCTTCGGCATCGCGACGTCCGTGGGGGAGTTCACTGACGGAGGTGTGACAACCGCTGCATTCCATCTCTTCGCCGGGACGCAGCTGCAACCAGTTGTTGTGCCGTTCAAAAATCCGCCGACCGTTGGCGTCCAGCACTTCAATCCAGAACGCAATATTGGCCGGCACTTTCACCTTGACCGAGCCGTCGGGCTCAACCGGCGCATAGCCAATCACCTCACGCATCAGCTGCGCCTGAGAACGACCAAAGTCTGCCCCGTCGAGGTCAATAATGTCGTCATCCGGGATTGAAACCGATTTGGTGATCCTTACAAATCGCGCCGGTCGGTCCGCTGCCTGTGCCTGTAAGGGGTCTGCCAGAACACCGATGTCAGCAACTGCGGTACCGTCAAAGTCGTAGACACTGCGAATATGCAGAACACCCACGGCTTCGCCGACCAGATCTGGGTCCAGATCGATACCTGCAGTTTTATCAAGGATAACCGGCGGGTTAGCACGGCTTTCCATGACCACAGCTTCGGAATACGCCAGACCTGCCTGCCCAAGTACAATGGGTTGCTGAGTACTCTCATCGACATCATTCATCCAGATGCCGTACAGCGGATCCGCTTCGATCATGTCGGGATTGGCCAGATTATCCGTCGTGCAAGGCACAATCACCGGATCCAACGGGTTACTGGTGGTGTCTTCCAAGCGACACTGACTCCAAGCGACCAACAGCCGGTTAGTATTATCAAACAACGGTGAAATGTGCGCGTAACGGCCCTGCAGAGGCGGCTCACTTTCGTCCAGACTAAGATCACCCGGAATAAGCATCTCCTGGGCATCCGCCAACAACCCTGCGCTGGCGAAAGTGGGTTGATCATGTTCCACGTAGTTCGCCACATCGATGGCAACCGGCAGTGCGCCCATGCGGGTTTGCGCGCCGTTCGAACGCATCATCACCAGCAATCGACCATCCGGCAATTCCGTGGGTTCAACAAATTCAATGGTTTCACCGTTGGGGCCGGTATCGTGGCTGTGCACACCGTATAACAATTCCTGCTCGGTGCCATCCGGGTTTGCGCGATACAGACTGATGCGGTCACGACCGGCAACGTTATCCCAGCGTGAGTAGACGACGCGGCCATCCGACATGACGGCTGGATCCAGATCAGAACTCTGGTTATAGGTGGTCTGCTGAATTTCACTGCCGTCGACGTTCATCACATGCAGGTTCAGCGATTCTTCGTCCCGATCTTCATCCAAAGAAGAAAATTGTGGCTTACCTTCATCCAGCAGGATCGCCTTACTCAGGCGCTGGCGGGTGGACGAAAAGACGATCCTCCCGTCCGGCAGGAACTTGGGTGCAACATCATCACCATCTTCGGCGACAATGTCTGACGCAATCGCGCGCGTTACCGTGCCAAGTTCAGCATCGTAGACCCAGATGTTCCAGGTCGGTTGTTCATCATCATCCAGATCAGGATCTTCGGGCGCACGCATGGCAAACGCCAGTCGGTTCCCGTCATAAGAAACAGCGAGATCTTTGACGTCATAAAGTGGTGGGTTGCCATCTTCGTCATCAGGGAAAATACCGGCCGTCAGGCTGGTCTCCGAGGCACTGGGAGAAGCACGCTCGCGCAGGAACAACTCCGCTCCGGGGAAAAAGTCTGTGGCCCGGCGAACCTCGGTTGTCAGTAGATTGCCTTCGTCATCGGTTAACAAAGGACGCTGCACATAAGCAACGGCAAAATCCACTACCACCGGGTCGGGGCTCTGCCCGCCGCCGATACCACCGGAGGAACTCCCAGAACTGCTGCCACTGCCACATCCTGCCGCTGTCAGGGCAAAAATGCCGGACAGTAACCACAGGTAAAGTCTATTAAGGTGTAAGCTGCGCATAAACTTCAATCGAAGCCTCAATACCTTTTACATTGGCCTGCTATTTTTTCATAAGCCCCCGGCCATAAGATGTGCGCCACGTCTCAGCACTCTATATATCGGCAAAAAGTAGCTTGTCAGTACAGAGACCCTTGCTTATCAAATCGCTTTACAGCGTCTAATCAGGTTTTCGTCAAGATACCGTTGAAGAAATAGGACCTGGTTCACAGCTTTAGCTTCTGCTTTTTCCCATCCTATGCCACTTACAGAACCCATAGGGACATGGGGTATTTGGGCGTCCGTTCTCCGACACGAGTTCGCAACTTATAGGGCGCAATAAGAGGAGCAACTCATGAGGTTTGTTAAACCTGTCGTACGATGCATCCGCGACACTGCGCTGATGACCTTAACGGTATTCGGCATGCACGCAGCCGTGGCGGATTCGACTGACCAGGCCAAGCGGATACATGACCGTATCGCCGGTGTGCCACCGGATGCCACAACCCTGACGACGATGAGAGATCTCATCGAACCGCCTAATTCTGATCCGCTGGGAGCAGCATTGCTTGCCACGCAGGCGCCGGAGTTCTACAGCGTCACGTTAAAGAACTTTGCCGCGCCGTGGACAAATCGGGATGGCAGCGTGTTTGTGCCGTTGGACGACTACACCGCCACGGTGATAGGCATGATTCGCGATGACATGGATTTTCGCGAGGTACTGTCTGCCGACATTCTGTATATCGGCAGCGGTTCAGGTATCCCTGCCTACTCAACCAGTTCCAATGCGCACTATGAAGCGTTGGAAGAACAAGGCGTGGATCTGCAGGCAAACCTGACTGCAACCACACAGTCGGCAGTTACGGGCATACCTTCTGATGCCGCCGCGGGCGTGATCACAAGCCGCTCCGCCGCAAAGGCATTCTTTATCGACGGCACCAACCGCGCAATGTTTCGTTTTACGCTGCTCAACCATCTGTGCATGGACATGGAGCAGGTTCACGACGTTACCCGCGTACCCGACCGTATCCGTCAGGACGTCTCGCGCAGCCCCGGCGGCGATAGTCGTGTGTTCCTGAACAACTGCATCGGCTGCCACAACGGCATGGATCCATTGGCACAAGCCTTTGCCTACTACGATTATGAATATGATGTGGTTGCCGACCCTGATGCAGAAAACGGTCAGCTCAACTACAACGCTGCGGGTCAATTTGACCCGGAAACCGGCTCCCGGGTTGAGGCCAAGTACTACAACAACAACCTGAACTTCGGCCTGCGTGCGTCAGGACCGATTTACCAGGGCGGGCGGCT
>JBCCUW010000216.1:0-7093 GCA_039196385.1 Pseudomonadota bacterium | reverse complement strand
GCCGGTGCAATCCAGCCTTTGGCATACAGGATTTTGTGCCAGGCCATGTTGTGTTCGTAGTCCAGAAAAATACCTGGACAAAAGGCCGCCGCCTGGCGCAGTTCAGGAGTCAGTGCGTCGTCCAGGAAGGTTTTTACCTCATCCCGAAACATTTCGTGTTCCGCGCTGAGCGATATGTCCATTAACCTTCCCCCATCAAATGCCTGACCCGATATTCTAACTCGAATACGTGGGGATCGTCGGCGTCTAAAGCGCGCAACGCGTCTGCCAGTTGCAGCAGGTAGTCGAGATTGGAACCGCTGGGGCCGTGGCTGCGTAAAATCTGACGGGCAATGACATCGGGTTCAGCCTCACCCAGATAGGCGAAATTATCTGCGGTGGCGATATACACCAGCCCTTCCACGGCGTGCGTATCATCGTCTCGGCAGAGAGTCAGTATCTGCTGATGTCGCGCGTAACCGTTCTTTTCACGGTAATCCAGCTTTTCGAAGGTCGCCTGCACGGCCTCCATGGGGACCAGATAGGCCATACCGACGCAGGTATCCTGACTGGGGGTCAGGGTGACCACGCGCCCCGGCTGCTCGGGCACACCGCGATGGTCATGGGAGCCCTGCCAGAAACGCCGGCTGAAGCCGTTGATCACCGCCCTGGCTTTGTCCACGTAGGGGATGTCGGGCCGCCAGATCAGCGACCCGTAACCGAATACCCAGGCCGCGTCAGCCTGGGTAGTGGACTTGTCGATTGAAATCTTAGCGGGAGAGGCCAACAGAAACGTCGTAAGCCTGTTTAGCCTGATCCTGAAGTGCTGGAGATAGCAGGTAATCTGCAGTCGTATAAGCCATTGCTCGGGCTGCGTCCAGGGTGGCGACATCAGCTTTTTCCGAGCCTGCCCATTTGGCGAATTCCGGGTTGTGGATGACCACGTTGGGTGGCGCGACGGCCAGCATGGGGTGGATGGAAGGCACCCGATAACTGACGTTGCCCATGTCTGTGCTGCCGGCGCCGAACTTAACCGCTTCGTCAAACGGTACAAATTCGCGCCCTAATTCTTCAGCGTGGCTCTGAAACTGATCTGCCAGAGGCCAGTTGGTATTCAGATCCAGATAGTCGACACCGGCCCAGTTTACTTCCACTTCACAACCACTGCCCTTGGCGCCAGCTTCAAAACAGGCCTGCACCCGGGGTTTCAGTTTCGCCAGGTCAGCTTCGTTCGCCGCGCGCACGTAAAACTGGCCACTGGTTCGGTCGGGCACGATGTTGGGTGCCGCTCCACCCTCGCTGATGATGCCGTGAATGCGTTCAGTGGCGCGGATATGCTGGCGCAGATTGGAGATGGCCTGGTAGGCCAGCAGCAGGCCGTCCAGGGCGTTGATCCCCTTATGCGGCATGGCGGAGGCGTGGGCAGAACGGCCGTGGTAGATCACCTCAACTTCCGCCACACAGATGCAGGGCATCGAGGCCAGGTTTACTCCAGCGGGGTGAATCATCATGGCCGCGTCGACCCCATCGAAAGCGCCGGCTCTAGCCATCAGTTCTTTGCCGCCGCCTTTTTCCTCAGCCGGCGTGCCCAGCATGCGAATGCGCCCCGGCAATTTATCCGCCACGGCCTGCAGACCCAGGGTCGCGCCCAGCGCAGAAGCGGCAATAATGTTGTGTCCACAGGCGTGGCCGATGCCAGGCAGTGCATCGTATTCGGCGAGAATGGCGACGGTTGGACCCTCGCTGTCTGCATTAATTTTTGCTTCGAATGCTGTTGGCAAAGTGAACACGCCGGTTTCCGGGGCCAGGCCGTGCTGGTCCAGACTGTTGGTGAGGGTCTGGCAGGCAAACTCTTCTTTGAATGCCAACTCCGGGTTGGCGTGAATCGCGTGCGATACTTCAATCAGCTCGTCCGCGACATCGCTGATACGCTGGTCTATTTCCAGATAAATCGAGTCGGCCATAACTTCCTCCTTCTGCATAATGGGCAGTCCAGCGCTGATCATAACGTGGCAGGCCAGCCTGCGCGAATAGCGCCGGGTAGATACGGTATCTGCCAGTGAACGACTTGTGTTACTTTGGGGTGTTGATATGGCGCACCCTGGGGAGGGAAGCTCAATGGCGTACGACTACAAATTGCTCGACGTAGCGGTGACCGGCCGCCTGGCGGTGGTGACGATCAGTAACCCACCTATCAATATCATCACTGCGCCGCTGTATGCGGAACTCGACGCGCTGACCCGGGAACTGAATTATGACCCCGGTCTGACGGTGGTTGTATTTAGGAGCGCTGATCCCGATTTTTTTCTGGCTCACTTTGATGTGGAAGAAATTCTGCGTTTCCCCGTTGATGCGCCAGCGGAAAAAGATCAGGAGTTGAACGCATACCATGTCATGTGCGAGCGGGTGCGCTGCATGGATAAAGTGACCATTGCTCAGATCGAGGGCCGTGTGGGTGGCGGTGGTAGCGAATTTGCCGCCAGCATGGATATGCGGTTTGGTGTCATCGACAAAACCATCGTCAATCAAATGGAAGTACCACTGGGTATTCTGCCCGGCGGCACGGGTACTCAGCGATTACCAAGACTGGTGGGACGCGGTCGGGCGATGGAAATTGTGCTGGGGGGTGACGATCTGGACGCGGCGACCGCGGAGCGCTGGGGGTATCTGAATCGTATTTTTGCGGCGGATGAAATTGATGCGTGGGTGACACGTTTTGCCACGCGCATAGCGGGCTTTCCGGTAGAAGCCGTGCGTCTGGCGAAGCAAGCCGTGAATGCCAGCGCGATGCCGCTTGAAGAAGGCCTGCGTGAAGAGGCTTACCTGTTTCAGCGCCTGTTACGCAACGACAGCGCCCAGCAGAGTATGCAGCGGTTTCTGGAGATTGGCGGTCAAACCCGCGAAGGGGAATTGCGCGTGGGTCAGCTCAACAGTGAAATAGGTGGTACAGACGCTTGAAGCAGGCGCATTCTGCAAATTCCTGATATTGGGTATACTCAGGGGTTTGCCGCCACTGCTGACAACCATCGTCTGCAGGGGGCATGCGCAGATATTGCACAGTCGGTATGCGCCGGCTGCGCCAACAGTTTTATGATTAGCGATTAGAGAAGAGTACGCATTATGGCCAGACCAGAACGACCTCAGTCCTACTACGACGACATTAAAAAGAAATTTGCGGAAGAGCGTGATTTGCGCCTGAAGTACCGCCCTGAAGGTACCAGTCAGTTCACTTCTGAGCTGGATGGCGAACTTGCCAAGTACGCCGTAGACCCTTATGCCGGTGACGTGCCCGCACGTGAGCCGATCGATGACGAAGTGGAAGTGTTGTTTATTGGTGGTGGCTTTTCCGCACTGCTGACCTCTGCGCGCTTGCGCGAAAAAGGCGTTGAGAGCATTCGTATAGTGGAGCGAGGCGCGGATGTTGGGGGTACCTGGTATTGGAACCGCTACCCGGGTGTGGCCTGCGATGTGGTGGCATACGACTATCTGCCCTTGTTGGATGAGATGGACTATGTGCCGGTTAACCACTATTCGCGCGGGCCAGAGATATTCGGCCACTGCCAGGCAATTGCGAAAAAATATGATCTGTACGACCTGGCGGTATTCAATACCACGGTGACCTCAACCGTGTGGAATGAAGAAGACGGTTTGTGGCACCTGCGTACAGATCGCGGTGATCACATGCGCGCTCAGTTTGTGATTTGCGCCAACGGTACATTATCCAAACCCAAACTATCGAAAATTCAGGGCATGGAGCAGTATCAGGGCTACTCTTTCCATACCTCACGCTGGGACTACGAATTTACCGGCGACCAGTTGGAAAACCTCAAAGACAAAACAGTCGGGATTATCGGCACCGGCGCCAGCGCGGTGCAGGCCGTGCCGGAGCTGGCGAAGAACGCCAAAGAACTTTATGTGTTTCAGCGCACCCCCAGTTCAATAGATATCCGCGATGACTGGCCTACCGACCCTAACTGGGCGCGTAAGTTGAAGCCAGGCTGGCAGGCCAAACGACGCGAACGCGTGCTGGCGATGGCGGATCCCACCCCTGAACAGAAAGCCAAAATGGCGGCGCTGAGTCGGGAAGAGAAAATCCGTAAGCAGGAAAACGCCAACATCGACTACATGATGCGTATCCACAAGCGCATTGATGCGGAAGTCCATGACCAGGCTACAGCAGATGCTCTGAAACCCTGGTACATGTTCATGTGCAAGCGCCCCTGCTTCCACAATGAATATCTGCCCAGCTTCAATCTGCCGTCAGTCCATCTGGTGGATACGCATGGTAAAGGCATTACTGAGATCAACGCGCAAGGCCCGGTTTTCGAAGGCCAGGAATATCCGGTGGATGTGCTGATCTATGCCACCGGTTTTGAGGTGCAGAAAACCGGCATCTATAACCAGATTGTCGGCAAGGATGGCCTGGATCTGGAAGATAAATATGCGGACGGCATCCGCACGCTGCTGGGCATTCATACCCAGGGTTACCCCAACCTGTTTATCATGGGCGGGTATCAGGCCTCTTTTCAGTTTAATCTGACCGACATGCTGCAAACCCAGGGGGACCATATTGCCGCGTGTATCGACTATGTGCGCAGCAACGGTTTCCACAGTATGGATCCGACGCACGAGGCGGAAGAATGGTGGGTGCAGGAAGTGATCAAGCACCGTGGCAAGACCAGTCGTAACCAGGAGTGCACCCCCGGGTACTACAACTTTGAAGGGGAAAGTAACCGGCGTCAGGACGGCAACTACAACGGAGGTTTCCGGCAGTACTTTACCCATCAGGGAGAAGTGCGCGAGCAGATGGCGGAGAACTTCCAGTTTACCTAAGTAAATCCGGATGCATGAGGAGCCATCATGAGTTGGAATGAAAGCACACAGATGGAAGGGGGCGCCACGGAATACAGCTTTAGTCTGACGGTTGGCGACCATCAGGTACCGGGTGTGTATTGGGCCCCGGCCGGGGGCGGAGATCGGCTGGTCCTGCTGGGTCATGGTGGGACCACCCACAAGAAAGTCGAATATATTGTTGAAGTGGCCCAGATGCTGGTGGCCAAAGGCATTGCGGCCATGGCCATCGACGGACCAGGCCACGGTGATCGTGTCACTGACCGCTGGGAGCACGAACCCCAACGGTTTGGTGAAATGTGGGAGGCTGGCGGCGGTACCGACACCATGTTGGGTGACTGGCAGGCGGCGCTGGATTTTGTCGAAGCTGAGCACGGCGCCAGACCCACGGGCTGGTGGGGCCTGTCCATGGGCACCATGATGGGTTTACCGGTGACCGCGCGCGAATCCAGAATTCGGGTTGCGCTGCTGGGTCTGATGGGGACATGGGGTCCGAATGCGGACGATCTGCAAGCGCTGGCCCCACAGGTCAAGTGCCCGGTGCGATTTCTGGTTCAATGGGATGACGAAGTGGTGCCTCGGGAAAGTTGCCTGACCCTGTTCGGATTACTCGGCAGTGAGCGCAAAACGCTACATGCCAATCCGGGCTTACACGCAGCGGTGCCCAGTTTTGAAGTTGCCCAGTCGGTGGCGTACCTGGATGAACATCTGCGCTGATTCCGCTGAGGCCGCTCAGACGGTGAGCCGAGGTCCGGCATGGCGGCAAACGTAACCCAGTTTGACCTCGCGCAATTGCCGGGTGAGTTTTTCGCTGACCCTTATCCCACCTACGCGCGCCTGCAGCAAGATACACCAATACTGGCCTTGCCTGATGGTAGCTATTTCCTGACCCGGCATGGGGATCTGCAACAGATATACAGAGATTCGCGGCGCTTCAGTTCCGACAAACGGCTGCAGTTTGCACCAGTTTTCGGCACAACCTCCGCTTTGTTTGAGCACCACACCACCAGCCTGGTGTTTAATGATCCACCCTTGCACACCCGGGTCCGCAAGGCGATTGGCAATGCGCTGAGTCACCGGGTGGTGCACAGCCTGGAGCAGGATCTGCAGCACCTGGTGCAACGTCTGCTGGACCAGCTGAATCACGCCAGCGCGGATGTAATTGGGGATTTTGCGGCTGCGATTCCAGTAGAGATTGTTGCCAATCTGCTGGCGATACCGGCTGATGACCGTGCCCCGTTGCGGCGCTGGTCGCTTGGCATTCTGGGCGCTTTGGAAGTGGGTCTGGACGCTGCCGCGCTGGACCATGGCAATCGATGTGTGAGCGAGTTTCTCGATTACCTGACGCAATTAGTCGCGCATCGGCGACGTCATCTGCGCGCAACGGATGAAGATATTGTGGCCCGTCTGCTGCGCTGGCGTGACGCTCAGGCTGGCCTGCTGCCGGCCCAGCTTCTGCATCAGTGTATCTTTCTGCTCAATGCCGGCCACGAGACTACAACTAACCTGATTGGTAACGGCATTGAATTGCTGCTGCGCCACCCGGAACAGTTGCAGCGACTGCTGGCAGAGCCCGAGCTGATCGACCTTGCGGTCGAAGAAATTCTGCGGGTCGAGAGCCCTAACCAGCTGGGCAATCGCACCACCACCAGCGCGGTGACTTTGCATGACTGCGAGCTGCCGGCGGGGACGGTGCTGACCCTTTGCATTGGTGCGGCAAACCGTGATCCCCGCGTCTTTACCGAACCAGACCACTTTGATATCCGTCGAGATCCCAATCCGCATCTGGCATTTGCCGCGGGCATTCACACCTGCGCGGGGTTGCACGTAGCGCGTCTCGAGGCCCGCGTGGCGCTGCAGATGTTTTTTCAGCGCTTCCCCAAGGCTGAGTTGGCCGGTGTGCCCAGGCGCGCGCCGCGTGCCCGTTTTCGTGGTTTTAGCGCGCTGCGGGTGCGCCTGGCTTAAGCTGTTCAGGTTTGGTTGGGTTCAATATGCATAGATCGTCGGCGCTTCGGATTCGACAAACCGCTGCGGTTCGCACGGTTTCGGATTCATTGCAGGTTGGTAGTAGAGGCTAGGGGAATCCCTAGCCTTGAGTGAATGAGTGACCATCGACTCGCTCCGATTATTTCTTGTATTTGTCTTTCGGAATTTTAAGCTTCCACGCGGCTTGTCCGGCCGGCGGTGGAACTTTCTTCCCATTGCGAGTAATGAATCGTCTATACAAAATTACATAATCACCTTCTGTGACCATACTTACTTC
>JBCCUW010000215.1:0-7107 GCA_039196385.1 Pseudomonadota bacterium | reverse complement strand
GTTTAACCGCGACAACGTGATTCTGGTGGACGTCAGCGCAACCAAGGGTGTGGAAGAAATCACCGAACGCGGCATTATCGCGAACGGCAAAGAATACGAGGTCGACTGTATTATCTATGCCAGCGGCTTCGAGATCACCAGCAGCTACGAGCGCCGCGTGGGTATTCCCGTCTACGTACTGAACGGCGAATCCATTTACGACCATTGGGACAATGGGATGCGCACCATGCATGGTCTGATGGCCCATGGCTTTCCGAACCTGTTTCTGTGCGGCGGCTTGTTTGTTTTCCAGCTGGGTGCAAATTATTGTTACGGGGTTGACGTACAGGCGGAACAGGTCGCTTACACCATCAGCGAACTGGAACAACGCCAGGTCAAGGTCGCCCACGTTTCCGCCGCTGCAGAACAAGAGTGGATTGACGACCAACTGAGCGATCAGTCTGCAGGCGCCAATCTGATTCTCGGTGGTTCACCGGAAAGCTGCACGCCGGGTTACTACAACCAGGAAGGTACAGCTGAACGCTATCGCGATGTGCGGCTCGAATCATATGGCAAGGGGCTGGGTGCATACCGCAAAGTACTCAAGGATTGGCGTGCAGCAGGGGATCTGGCCGGTCTGGAGCTGTCAGATTAAATCCCTGCCGCCACCAACTGCAGATCGCGCGGACTGATGTCTCGAACAGGTTGGGGCTGGCTGGTGGGCGGACTTGTATACCTCGCCTTTTTCGGCTGGTATACGTCGTTCAAAGGTCCGCTTACGCCCGCAGAGATCGACACTTACATGGCGCACTTTGCAGCACAGGCAGACGATGCAACACCAGCACGTCTGGCCAGCCTGCGCCGCTTCATGGAAGAAGATACTGGCGACGACTTTGTCATGGTGAACGTGATTGAGATGTATGCCGAACCCCTTGCCATTCCCGGCGTCCTGCCCGGCGAGAACAGCGATGAGGTGTTGAACAAGTACATGCAGTATATGTACCCGGCGCTGTTCAGCCGGGCGTGTCATCCGATCTTCTTTGGTGAGGCCGCCAACACGGCGATGGACCTGATGAACGCCCCAAATATGGAAACATGGACCCGTGGTGCAGCCATGCGCTACCGCAGCAGACGCGATATGTTGGATATCGCCACAAACCCGGAGTTCGCTGGCTCACACGAATTCAAGGTTGCCGCCATGGCCAAGACGATCGCGTTCCCGGTAGACCCCTGGTGGCACCTGGGCGATCCGCGCCTGCTCCTAGCGTTGATTATGGCTGGCATTGGATTGGCTCTCAGCTGGTGGGCGAGCACCAGAGCAAACCGCTAACTTATTTTCGCTCGATGCGAAACACCGGTATTGCGCGAGGCGCCGCCTTTTCCACATATTCCGCAAACTGCTCAGAAATTTCAGCCTGAGCAGCGACGGTTGCAGCCGCGTCCTCAGCATCTAGCTCCACCAGCCGCGCCGCGAACGTTTCTGTTCCCATCTCAACGTCAATTTCTGGATGTGCGCGCAAGTTCGCGACCCAAGCCGGATTTTTTTTGGCGCCAGCAAACGATGCAAATAGCAGCATACCCCCGTCATTGATAGTCAGCACCAGGGGTACCAACCGCAGCGTCCCGGTACGCGAGCCCAACGTGTGGAGAATGACCATCGGATAGTCAGCAAACATCGCCACCCGGCCTTCGTTGGCTCGAAACTCAGCAATGATCTGTTCGTTAAACGCCTGCATATCCATCAGAGTTTTCCTTATGTAATTTATGGGGCATAGATGCGCGTGACTATCGCGGTCGCGGCAATGAAACCAGGCGGACACTGCAGCAGGCCAAGCGCGAACTGGGTCCCGACAAGGGTTACACCCACTACGCCAAACTGAGTGACGGGCAGTTTACCGGCGCCTGCCACTATACCCTGTTTCCAAATTTTGCCGTATCACTTTGGTCTGATGGGTTCCATTTCCAGCGTGCGCGACCCCGCGCAACCGATCCTGAACAATGCGTTTTTGACAACTGGTGGGACACCAGTCAGCCACAAGGGGAAACTGTACCCATTCGCACCACCGCAGGCCTTGTGCCGTGTGACGCAGACGTGGCTCACGATACCTTCGCCATGGGTGAAATGAAGGACGTCGCCCCGGCAAAAGCGAGAAATGGCCACTAAATTACACCCCCTGCGGCGTGCTTCTGTTACCTTAAGGTATCCGCTGGCTCGAAATTCGGAGGAACCGTGATAACACAAGCTGACAAATGTCATCAATTTGCCGATCTGCACACCCAACCGGACGCTTTTATCATCGCCAATCCCTGGGATATCGGCTCGGCACTAATCCTCCAGGGCCTGGGATTCAAAGCATTGGCCACCACCAGCGGCGGTTTCGCCTTTACCCTGGGTCAGGATGACGGCGCGCCCTCTTTGGCACAAAAACTTGAGCATTGCCGCAGCATTGCGTCCGCCACCCGGATTCCGGTCAACGCGGACTTTGAAGACGGTTACGCCACCAACCCACAATCTGTCGCCCAGAATGTTGAAGCTTTGATTGCCACCGGTGTTGCCGGCTGTTCCATCGAAGACTTCGACCGCCAGAACAAAAAGCTCTATGACCTGTCCGAGGCGGTGGAAAGACTGAGCGCCGCTCTGGAAGTGGCCGCCAAACTGGATTTTCCTTTTACAGTGACCGCTCGCGCTGAACATCTGCTGCGCGCCGGGCAAGACCTGGACGAGGTAGTCACCCGCCTGCAGGCTTACGAAGCCGCGGGTGCAGATGTGTTGTACGCCCCTGGAATCACATCACTGGAAGACCTGCGCACCATCACCAGCGCGATTAACAAACCTTTCAACATGCTGGGCGTAACTATCCCGAATGCCACGCTGCAACAATTTCAGGAAGCTGGCGCCCAGCGGGTCAGCATCGGCGGCGCGTTAACCTATGCGGCGGCCAAACCCATCATCGAGTTTGGCGAAAGCATGTTAAACGAAGGCTCTTTCGCCTGGACCTCCAACATGGCTTCCGGCCGTCGCATCAGCGAGTTGTTTCACGCAGAATCAGACGATTGAGTCGCTGCCTGGCAGCATTATCAGCGCAGCCGCAAAGTCCACTGCGCCTCAAGTCCCTGACGTTCTGCACTGAGTTGTTTCATCAGCCGTTGCGAGCGGGCGGTACCATCCCAGAGCGCAGACCAGCAATCGAATACCAGATCTGCTTCAGCCTCGGGCAGCCCGCGAATCACCCGGAGTCCAGTTTGCTGGAGTTCTATGTAATTGGCATGCGCCGTCACTACTACTTCGTCACCCATACCGCGAAACATGCGCGCCAGGTAATCTGCGCAGGCCGCCAGATCTCCGTCCTGCGCTTTCAGCATAGCGGCGGTTTCTTGAAAATACTGTAGACCGATCAATCCGGCAGCGCGACGGGCCAACTCCGTGGCTTCCGCAGGATCCATGACTTTGACTAATTCAGCCAGCCCGTTACGGATATAGTTCAATGCATAGTTGCGATTGGCTTTCTCTTTGCGCTCATCGTCCCACTGATCTAACGGCACGGCGGGCTGGTCAGCCGCAACAAACGGAGGCGGAGATTCGTGTTTGGCGAACTGCAGTCGCTCTTCAGGCGCAAGCTCGTGATCGTATTCTTTAAAATAACCACAAAGACCGAACTCGCCGGTCATATCTTCAGAGACACACACATACCCGAGACGCGGATTCTGCAGAGACACACCGTTGTGAGCATACCAACCGTTCAGGAAACCGCGACTGACCTCCACCGGCACGCCACAGAGTGTTGGGCCATGATACATCCAGCGGGGGTAACGAAATCTGACCCAGGCTTTCTGATCAGACTCATACATGTACTCCACGCCCACACCACCAAGATTGTTAGATAAGACATGATACTTTGCACAAGCCACCGCATGGGGCAGATCAGCCAGACCCAACTTGGCAAAGCTCGACAGGAACTTATCTTCATGCTGACGTCTGAATAAGCGGAACATCCAGTCACCCACCACTGAGCTAGGCTGATGCGTTGAAACCATCAGCTGCAAACCCAGCAGATAAGCATGGTGAATATGGGCCTGGGCGCGGATGGCGGCCACTGGATCAGAATCGGACTGGTTCATCAGAGACGCTCGCTTTTTTGACATTTTACCGGGCGGTAGATATTAAACTACCATTCGGTAGACAATCAATGGCTTTATGCCTACTATCCAGCCCAGAATCCTGGATTAACTATGCCACGCTCAACCAAGGCTAACGCCGTCCGCAATCGACAACGTCTGTTTGAAGAAGCGCGCCGCCAGTTTGCGGCCCGCGGTTTTCATGCCACTAGCATCGGTAACATTGCTGCTGCGGTCGGCCTGACCAAACAGTCGCTGCTGCACCACTTCGGCAGCAAAGAGAACCTGTTCTCCGAAGTGCTGGAAGACCTGGCCGCAAACATGGCGGACCGAGTTCTGGCCATAGAGTCACAGGACCTCGATCCGGCTGACCGGCTGGAGGCGTTTCTGCTGGATACCTTGCTCGGCGACACCAACGAGCAGATGCAGATTGTCATTCGTGAACTGCTGGAAAACAGCGAGCGGGCGTCCGGAGCACGACAGTGGCACCTGATCGACTATCTCAGTTCACTCGTCTCCATGGTGCAAGCTGTGCCAGGCAATCGTGACCTGACCGATTCCGAGGCATTCGCCCGCCTGTATTTTCTGCTCGGCGCCGTGAGCTATTTCAAAATCTCACAACCCACCCTGCAGGGCATGCTGGGCAACGAGCAAAAAGACAAGGTTCAGCTGGCTTTTGCCGCCGAATTGCATCAGTTTATCCATAACAACGTGATACACACCTGATACGCAGCTTTTCTTGCGCTGCGCTGATTATTCGTCGTGGTGATGATGGTGGTCATCATCACCGGCTGAGCCATCGGTATGATGATGCTCATGCTCATTGTCATGACCGTCATCTCCATGGTGATGTTCATGTTCGTCCGCGTGACCATCATTGCCGTGGTGATGCTCGTGTTCATCAGCATGACCATCATCGCCGTGGTGGTGGTGTTCGTGTTCATCAGCATGCCCATCATTACCATGATGGTGTTCATGTTCATTGGCATGGCCATCATGACCGTGAGGGTGGCCATGCGCAGTGCAACCAGAATTCAACGCAGCGACAACCAGGACCAACAAAGCAACAACAGCACTACGTTGCAAAAACGATAACGACATTCAGCCAGACTCCTAACGTACATACCTGGTACCAGAAGTACCAACACAAGATTTGGTCTCAGTCTAACTGAACAAAGCCGTCAGGAACAGGCTTGATTCACAAGTGTCAGAACGCGGAGCCATAACACCCGTACTAGAATGCCCACACTAGAATGCCCACACTAGAATGCAAAGAACGGCCAATCCGGTTCCTTTCCAAACAGGATCTGACCAACCGCTTCCAGTCGGGCTTCCGTAACAAACGCATGCTGGGTCACTACATGCGCATCGCGAAAGTACTTCTCAAAAAAGTGGGTCCGTCGCACACCCGCCGTACCCACACAAGAATGCACCAGGTCAACCGCTGACGCGGCCGCCATCACCACGTGCGTTGACGCAGCCTGGCAGCGGCCTTTTTGACCCAGAGTCAAACTGCCGCTCTGTCCTGCATCCTCAAACGCTTGCGCGTACGTCTGATGAAAGTAAGCTCTGGCGCTAGCCAACTGCACTTCTGCCTGGGCCAGGCGCAGCTGCACCCGACTGCGGCTGCTGATCCCTGCATCCGCATAAGCCGGTACCCGGCTACCCATGGCTATCAGATCATCTATTGCCGCTTGTGCAATCCCCAGTGCAACCGCAGCGTGGCAGCCTGCAGTGACCCAGATGGCCATGCGACACAGCGCGTTGTCATAAGCACCGGAGGGTTGCGGTGTCGGAGAAAAAACAACCGCCCGGTTGGCAGGCACAAATACATCATCAATGAACACATCGTGGCTACCTGTACCGGCCAAACCCATCGCATCCCAGTTGTCCACAATGGTGCATTCGCTTGCGGGCACCAGCGTCAGCAGCATCACCGGATTATTGTCCGCATCCACCCGCGCGACACCGTCATCATAGGGGTCCGCCGTGCCCATCACCCAATCTGCGCCATGACAGTTGCTGGTAAAGGGGGTAACCCCATTCAGGCGATATCCACCGGCCTCAGCATCAGCCCGGCGCCTTGGATTAAACGCGCCTGCGACAATGCTGTCCACGTTACCGAACACTTCCTGGGTTGCAGACTCCGTAAACCACCCGCCATACAGTTCACCGGCATTACAGACCTGTACATTCCACGCGGCTGCGCTATCAATTCGCGCCAGCGCTTCAGCAACTTGAAATTCCGTGACCGGGTCAAGCCCGTAACCGCCCAACTCACGGGGACGAAACATGCGATAAAACCCGGCCTGCCGCAGGGCTTCAACCACTTCCGCGGGTAACTGCCTTAGTTGCTCTGCCTCTCGGCTGCACCGCTTAAGCACTGGTTGCAACGCCACAATCGCATCAAGCAACTCAGCTGAAGAATCTGTCTGCATATCCCATGTCCTGTAACCGGAAGACAACATCATTATCCGCGGGCTACTGTGGCGCAATGACAAATAAACGCATAATCTTGCCACTCTGATCGCGCTGACGGGGCCGGTGATGCCAGATTACAAAATACCCTGTGTCGAATCGTTACCCGTTGAGGGGGCCGGTAAAGCACGCAGAATTGTGTTTGTCGCAAACCCCGCCGCCCGTTCTTTAGAGTACTTCGGGCCGCTGCAGGTGTTTGACGAAGCCCGCATTTTTCTGGACTACGCGAAACGCCCGGATCTCGCTTATCAGGTAGAGGTGGTCAGCACAGACTCGGGTCCGGTATATGAGCGTCCTGGATTTACGATCCAGGCGCCAGTGCCCTATCATGAGTTGCGGGGCCCGGTTGATACACTGATTCTGCAGGCTGCTGACGAAGGCGATAGTTGCCTGCGTGATCCGCAGTTTATCGACTGGGTCAGGCAGATGAGCAGCCAGGTCCGCCGCATGGTCAGCATCTGTACAGGTTCTTTCATTCTGGCTGAGGCGGGCTTACTGGATCATCGACGAGCAACCACGCACTGGTGTGCGTTT
>JBCCUW010000214.1:0-7109 GCA_039196385.1 Pseudomonadota bacterium | reverse complement strand
GGTAGGTGTCATGTTAACGAGCTAATCGCCGTGTAGGCTCAGCATTATTTGCTCTGGTCAGAGAATTCGTCCTTGCTAATGTATTCCATGCGATCCAGGACGAGCAGCAGGTCGTGTTGAAAATCGGTTGGGAGGAGCACGCGATTCGCCGGGAACGCGGCTGGCTGACACATTACGGCGAGCATACCAAGGGGCTGGTTGTGTCCGTTCTCGAGAGCAATGGCGATGATGCTTATCTCATGCGACGACTTGATCCCGGGACCAGTTTGGACGGAATCTCGAACGACGTTGCGACTGAGATTCTCGGCAGTTGCATACGCGCACTCACTGAATCTTCTCCAACGATTCCGCAACAGCCAAGCTACCCGACACTTGAGGAATGGTTTACGCGGCTTGAGAACACCAGCGAAGCTTCGCAGCGAAAACTCGGCAAACGTATCGATCGGGCGTCTGGTCTCGCGCGCGAACTTCTGCAGGCCAGCCAGTTGAGTTTGTTGCATGGCGACCTTCACCATACCAACGTATTGAAGGATGCGGATCGCTGGGTGGTAACGGACCCTAAAGGCGTGATTGGTGATCCGAGCCACGAGTGTGCTGCGATGCTCCGCAATAGTCTGGAATCTGTGGGCCTCGATAGTCCGCGTGGTGTCCATCGTCGTGTTGACCAACTGGCATCAGTCACTGGTTTTGACGCCACGCGCATTGCCGCCTGGGGTTATGCGCAGAACGTTTTGTCTTGTGCTTGGGCACTCGATGCGAATCCAGGTACGGACGTCAGCGAAGTCCTGGCGGTGATTGATGCGCTTGAATGGTCTTCGCTATGACTAACGGCGTTCTGTCCCACATCGACTTTTCGGTAAGCGACATTGAGCGGTCAACCTTATTCTATGACTCGTTCTTTAGCGTAATTGGCTACAAGCAATGGCGTGCAACCGCGTGGCGAGGTGTTTCAGCGGATGCGGCAAATTGGGGCTAACATTGCGGATGTACCGACCAACTATGGCGACCAGGCCGGGTATGGCGACCATCACTACGCTGTGTTCTTTCTTGATCCCGATGGGTTCAACGTTGAACTTGTACATTCGATTGGCTTTGAGGTGTAGCTGTAACTTGATGAATGCTGAACGCCTGCCATGCCGCTATGGCAGCAAAAACTAGGAACAACACGCCGCTCAGGATATTGATGCGGGTGCGCGGCATATTCTGCAGCGCGGTTTGCCCCAGCCAGATACTGAGCGCAGAAATACCCGCCAACGCAACCGTAGCCCCCAACCAGGCTGCCCAGGCCGACAGCGTGCTTGCCAGGCCGATGACAGCCAATTGGGTTTTGTCGCCGAACTCAGCCACAAAAATCAGCCAGAAGGTGGCCACGAAAATATGCCGCGTGGGTTGCTTAGCCTCGGTGGGAGCAGCGTCTTTCGTTGAGGTGAAGAGTGTGTGCAACCCAAAAGCGAGAAAAGAAATGGCAACAAGGGCTGCGATCATCTGCTCGGAGAGCCAGCTGGCCAGGCCTGTGCCGACGGTCACGGCTGCCGCGTTCAGCACCAGGAAAGCTGCAATAGCGCCCAGCAGCACGGGAGCGGCTCGGTAACGTGCTGCCAGGGCAATACACACTAGCTGACTTTTGTCGCCAAATTCGGCCGCACCAACCAGGATCAGAGTGAATAGGGTATCTCCCAATTCTTCCAGGGGTACAGTGTCAAGCAACGGCTTATAGACCGTGTTTGCCGTCTGCCCAATAAGGCATCGTCTGCACCTGCTTGCGCGGTACTTCCCGATGCTTCAGATGTCTTTTGAATACCTGGATGGATCTGGCCCGGCCGGTTAAGTAATACGCCGCGCTGGCAGGCAGCGCATCAAGTTGTTCAATATCAGCCGCCAGCGTATTTTTTGCAACCAGCGTTGCATCTATACCGAATTGCTTAGGCCAATGTGCATGCGCTGCGTCCAGTTCCAGGACGCAATGCGCCGATTGATTGGCGCACTCGGCGGCTTTTGCCATCGTCAGAACAAATCCCAGAGAGGATTCATCGCCGAACAAGACGTGCTCAGCGTACTGATACTGATAGGCCATCTTGTTACCCGGCCCCATCAGGAAGGTCTGGTCACCAGCAGTCAACTGTTTGGCCCAACGACTGCCCACGCCCAGGTCGTGCAGATAGAATAGAACGTCACAGATACCGTTGTCCCGATCAAACAACGCTGGCGTGTAGTGACGAAAATCTTCGTCGTTGATGCGAAATTCAATCACGTTGCCGGGCAGGTAGTCGACGGACTGTAACGCACCCTGAAAACGCACCCTTTTCAGATCAGCGCAGGCTTGTTCTGTTTCTGTTACCTCGACCGGATGAAACTGGCTCGCAAACAGATTCTGCATTCGGTCGGCTAACCATTTATTCATGCGTGGCATTCAGCACTCCCACCTGTTCAGAGTTGGTTGTCGTCAAGCGTACGCTCGAACAGAGCACCAGTATCCGTTAACAAACCGGAACCCGGCGTATGCCCTTGCGCGCCCAGCTCTACCCAGAGGCTATCTTTACCGGCACGCAATAGCACACGTGTGGGTGTATCGATGGGCTGCCACCCAACGCCATCCCATGACCACCGACTGGCGGCGATGTCGAGCTTTTCTGCGCTGCGTTGGACTCTGATATCCCCCGCACGCGGTGCGGCCAGTAGAATGTTTGCGGTTTGTTCTCCAAGATTGTTTTGCAAAGCCGCAATCAACGTCTGCTCACCTCGCTCTGCCAGCCCGTGTAGCATGGAAGCGGGCGAGCGGGCAGGGTCAGCGGCAGCCCAGTTGTCCAGTGCCAGAGTGGCATAGTGTGTCAGCCAATCTGCATAAGCGGCGGCGGTGGTGCTGATGGGTACGTCACTTTCTGCGAAAGTTTCAATCAGGCGGTCTGCGTGCAATTTACGTAGTGCTATGCCGGCTTCAAGTCCTGCTGAGTATTCGACGCAGCGCAACGCCGCCCAGCCGGAAACGCCTTCCAGCAGCCACTGGGCGCCGTGCTCTGCGCGCAGGTTGAGCTGGGCAAGTATCACCTGCCGTGCCATGGCCTGGGCTAGATTGAACTGGCGTTGCCAGCCGCCCAGGCCGCTACCCGCGGCTTCCCAGGCAACATCCTCCGGTGCCCACAAGATGGTGTTATGCAGATTCATGTCGCCGAGGTCGCGCGGCGTTTGCACCACGGCTTTAATGTCTGGTGATTGCCCAAATGATTCGGTGATGCACGCGGACTGGGCGGTTATCTCCTGTGCAAACAGGGCAAGCTGTGCTGTACGGTCACCGCTCACGATATACGTTCTGCCTTCGCGGATATCGGCGATGGGGCCGTCGGGCATCCAGACATAGGCAAAGTCCAACAGGCCATTGGTTTCTCCCTCTGCGCCGATACTTTGGCCGTCGGGGCCCTGGATGGTCCAGTGCCACTCCCCCGCAGGGGCAACACCCTGCAATGGTGTCAGGGTAGCGAGCGCCGGCATCGGCGGCGGGTTGTCGGATAAGCCGTGATTTGCGCGATCGCCGAGGGAACGGACGATGCGTCTTGGGTCGTGTCCCAATCGGGGAAGAATGTTTTCGGCGCGCAGCCAGACCCCGCTGGAATGAATCCAGGGCGCTGTTTCTACCGGCCACCCCTGGGGTTCTATGTTGAGGCGCAGAGTGAGATTACAGCCGGTTTTGCAGCCTGGGGTGTGCACAACAAAGTGATCGCCGTCGCGCTTGACCTGTTGCTTACCGCGATTGGCGATGGTGGCAGTTTGCAGGCTGATACCGTGGGGCAGCGTGCCGTGCAGTTGTTCAGCCTGCAGCCCCTGCAGTAACCATTCGGCGGTGCCGTGTTGCTCCGCGGGCTCTAACGTAATACTGACCCGCCCGCCTTGCAGTTGAAATGGCGCAGCCTGCTGCCACCAGGTCTTTTCCCATTCTATGTCTTCGGCGATGGCTTGCGCCTGCGTCTGAAAATCTCCTTCGACAATCAATCGCGAGTTGAGCACGTGGGCAAAAACAAAAACGGCAACAATGGATGACGCGGCAAGCAGACCTGCAGGGCCCAGCAATCTGCTTCGCGCCGTAGCCCACCGCTCGGCGACCGTTAGTGCTGAGCCGCGCCTCCAGGCCAGCCAGCTTGCCGCAACGCCAACCATCACCAGCGCTATTTTCAGGCCCCCCATAGTCAATACCATGGGCAACCATGGACCCCAACCAGCCAGTTGCGAAGGATGTGCGTGCGTCGGCATGGCAATCTGTGCGGGCGGATATTCCACCGCTGACACCTCGTGATTGATGATGGCAATAAACGCCACCAGAATTGACGTGACGTAGGCCGTACCCGCATGGCGGAACAGCGCGTGGGCGATGACCGCCACAATGCCGACTTCCGCAAGGGCCGGGAACAGAGTCAGAAACAGAAAGGTAAAGGGGAAGCCGTAATCCAGCGAGGCGGGTGCGCTGGCTGCGGTGACCAGCAAAGATGATAAGGCGGGTACCACGCACAACAGCGCGATCAGGGCGAGTGCGGCAAGACACTGTGCAACCAGGCGGACGGCCAGGGGGGCATAACTGGAGTCCACCCACTCCGCGTAGCCCAGGCGGTCGTCGCGGCGCATCAGCACACCCACAAATCCGACCACCATGAATACGATGATCAGATAAAAGAACTCTGTGATGAAGGGCAGCAAACCCTGTGGGGTAGGTACCAGCGGCCCATCGATGTGGCCGACGTAATTGACCCATGCGCCCAGCGCGCCGGACAGGAGCAGCATGCCCAGCGCCAGTCTCATGCCAAAGCTTGAGGTGACGAGCTTAAATTGCCACACCGCCTCAAGCATAGTCGTCCTGACCCAGCCCGGCTTTGTAAGGACGGGCAGGGGTGCTGACTCGTTCTCTGTGGGGTGTGGCACATCAATGCGCTCATCATCGTCCACTGAGGCTTTACCGGCCACGGCCAGCTGTTCGCGCCGCAAGCGTATTAACACCCAACCAAACAACACCAGCGGCAAACCCGTCCACAACAACCGGTTGTAAACCCACAGGTCGGTCAGGGCGATGACAGCGCTCTTTTTCTCTACCGGCGTCCACAGCATCGATTGGCGCTCGGCTTCTGAATAACCCGATGGGTCCAGTACCGATGCGGCAGTTACGTCTACCTCGCCACCGCGTAGCACGATCATGGCCAGCATCCAGACCAGCGCTAAGCCTGCTGCAGCGCTGAAAGGGCCGGCGGTGGAACGTGTCCATATGGCCGCACACACGAACAGGGCACCGGTACCCAACGCGTTTGGCAACGTGAACGCCAGAATCGACCAGCCAAAGGCGGCCACCGGCATCGGACCTACCGCTTCGGGAGGTAAGGCACCCAGTGTTACCAGTATTGGGGCCGCAGCGAAACCGAGAAAAACCGCCGCACCCATAACCACTGCCACTGCCAACGCCCCAACGAACCTCGCCGAAAGCGTCAGGTGTAAAGGGATGGGCGAGGCAAGTACAACTTCCTGCAACTGTGCGTTCTGATCGCGAACGATGACTTGTGCAAACAACCAGGCCCAACCGAAATAGAGCCACAGCGACTGACCGGAGGCCATCAGATAGGTGAGGTGCGCACTGTTGCGGTAGATATCCACGGCGCCCATGGCGCGCATGTAGTCTGCATTCAGAAAGATCAGCAGCATGTAGGCGCTGAGGACCACTATGACCAATGGCACAACCAGGCTGGTCAGCCCCATCTTTATTTCGTACAGGGCCTCGCCGCAGAAGAACGACAGTCGCGAGTGGCCGTTGCGGGGGCTACTCAACGGCCTGCTCGGTGCTGCCGGCTCGGGACTGGTTCAACGCGTGGTGATACACATCTTCCAAGCGTGGAGCTCGCGGCGCGTAACCCTCCTGTTGGGTGCCCTTCAGAATCACCCGGGTGCCATGCGGGGTGGCGCTGGCGTGCAGTGCCTCAACGGGAATGGGCTGGTGTCGGGGCACTTCCATTTCCCAAATCTGTCCTTCGAGATCGGCCTTTAATGCCTCTGGCGTGCCTTCAGCGACAATCTGACCGCGGTTGAGAATGGAAAGACGTGTACAGAGATTCTCGACATCCTCAACAATATGGGTCGACAACAACACCACTGCGTCGCTGCCGATTTCTGCCAGTACACGGTGGAAGCGGTTCCGTTCTGCCGGGTCGAGGCCTGCCGTCGGTTCATCGACGATCAGCAGCCGAGGCGCGCCAATCAGCGCAATGGCAATGCCGAAACGCCGTAGCATGCCGCCGGAATAGGTTGCGACGGCGCGATGGCCGTCCTGCTCCAGGTTGACGCGCTCAAGCAGCGCCGCCACCTCGCGTTGCCGCTCCTGTTTATCAGTGCGGCCTTTCAACCAGGCGAAACGATCCAGAAGGTTCCGGCCGGATATACCGGGATAACTGCCAATCTGTTGTGGCAGGTAACCCAGTCGTTGGCGCAGATGATCGGGGTCTGCCAGAACGTCGATCCCGTCCAAGGCGACACTGCCTCCATCTGGCTGTTGCAGGGTTGCCAGGGTACGCATCAAAGTACTTTTGCCTGCGCCATTAGGGCCCAGCAGACCATAGAGGCCCGGCTGTACTGCCAGGTCGACACCAGCGAGCGCCTGCACGCCGCCCTTGTAGGCCTTGGTCAGCCCCGTAACCCTCAAACCCTGATCTGCCATGGTCGCCTCCTGCGTGCGTTTACCAGTCAAACTGCACGCCGAGCCCGGCCGTGCGGGGTGGTCCAACGCGACCGTAGGCACCCGGCAGCCCGAACGTGGTGCCGTCGAATAGACCCAGTTCGTATTCTTCGTCCAGCAGATTGGTACCCCACACGTACACCCGCCAGTGGTCGGTAGCGTAGCCAAATCGACCGCTTACCAGGTTGCGTTCGCTGATCTCTGTGATGTCGGGAGCAGAAATCTCGGTAAATGTGCTGTCCACGTAGGTGTAAGTGGCTGCGCCGTACCAACCCCGCCCGCTTTGCCAATTGATACCGAGAGATGCATTGAAGTCAGGTGCCTGTGGGAAAGGCTCGCCCGCCAGATCTACGCCGTTGAGCACAAATTCCTTAAATTCCGTGTCCACGAAGCCGATGCTGCCGAACAGTTC
>JBCCUW010000213.1:0-7136 GCA_039196385.1 Pseudomonadota bacterium | reverse complement strand
TAGTGAGCTTGGCTCATTGCATAAACTCCCATCGGCTCATGTGCCTGTTTCCAGGATCGGTTGAAGCGCAAAAGCTGAGATCAACATGCCGCTGACGGCATCACCAATCGCTATTTTCCGGAATCCCCGTGCGAGCAGACGCAACGCGAATGCCTGCGCCAGATAGATGGCGCCGACCCTGAGGAAGGCGTTGAAATTGTTGATTTATTGTTTGATTACGTTGTGCACCTGACGGCGCACATTCCTCCACCAAAGGCGGGAGAGTTGACCCCGACGGTGCGTCGTGGTCGTACCTTATTTAACGATGTGGGCTGTGCTGGCTGCCATACGCCAAACCACCAGACACGCTATGGGGAAATCTGGCCCTACACGGATCTGTTGCTGCACGACATGGGTGAAGGCCTGGCGGACCATCGGCCCGAGGGGGAGGCGAACGGTCGGGAATGGCGGACGGCGCCGCTGTGGGGGCTGGGTACCCAGAAGACCGTCTCCGGACATACCGAACTGCTGCACGATGGACGTGCCAAAAACCTGGTGGAGGCTGTCTTGTGGCACGGCGGTGAAGCAGCGCCAGTCCGTGAACGGTTCCTGCAACTGAGCAAAGAAGATATTGACGCTTTGCGCGCCTTCGTGCGTGCAATTTAGGAGGAGAGATGAAGATCAAGACACTAATCGCTACGTTTATGCTGTTGAGCAGTCTGATTGTTGCTGGTTGCGGCGGAGGCGGCGGCAGCAGCGGTGGCGGTAATACGACGGGCGGCGATACCGGAGGTGGCAGCGACGGGGGCAATTCGGGCGGCGATAGCGGAGGCGGTGCCACCGACCCGTTGGGTGCGGTGGGCACCAAAGAACAGGAAGCGGTGCGACTTTTTACCGCGTTGGCCGACGATATTATTGGGCCGGATTATGCCGGTTTTCAAACTGCCGTAGGCGACATGCAGACGTTGCTTGGCGGGCTTTGTGCGACGCCCTCCACCGCCTCTCTGAGCGAAGCACAGCAAGCCTGGCGCGATGCGATGGATGGCTGGCAGCGGGTGCAAGGTGTGCGTTTTGGGCCGGTCGATGCGGACAACGTTTACTTCCGCATTCAGTTTTTCCCGGATAACAACGATGCGGTATTGAATAATGTCGGCCAGGTCCTGGCGGCGACAGACCCGGTGAATGAAGCACTGATTGCAGGCAGCGCAGTCGGCGCCCAGGGATTACCAGCGCTGGAGTATCTCCTGTTTGAACTGCAGGGACTCGATGATCCGACCGATGGTCCGAGACGCTGTGATCTGGTGAATGCCATTGGTGCCAACCTGGCCACGATGGCAGCAGATCTGGTCAGTCAGTGGCAGCAGGGCGGGGCCTTTTATACTGACTTTGTGAACGCTTCCGGGACCAGCTTTATCGACGTTGACGATGTCTTAACCACGCTGTTGGAAGCGCTGGCTTTACAGGCTGAATCGATCGGCGACCAGAAGTTGCGGGATGCCATTGCCAATGGTGAAGTTGACCAACTCGAGTCTTATCGTGCCGAACATTCATTAGCAAATCTTCGGCAGAATATTGCCGCGTATGCGGACTGGATGGATGACAGTGAAGATGCAACGTATCGGGTGGCGGACTACGTTCAGCGCGTACTCGAGAGTGATACGCTGGCTGATCAGGTCGCGCAGGAGATTACCGCAGCGGACACCGCCGCTGACAGTATAACGGCCACACTTGAGGATATTGTGGCTGGCCAGGCGACCGGCGATATTGAGTCGGTCCGGCTGGCTTTTCAGAATCTTGCAGATTTGATGGTCGATATCGCAGTAGCAGCCGGCCTGGAACTCGGCTTCAATAATCAGGACGGCGATTGAAGTGAGCACCGCGTCGCGCCGGGAAATTCTTGCGGGCGGCCTGTGCTTGGCGCTGGGCGGTTGCCTGCCGTCTGCGCAGCGACCGGCGATAGTGTCAGCTGCGACGGACCCGAATGGCCAGCACTACGTCGTGGGTTTGGCCGCTGACGGCGCAGAAGTGTTCCGTCGCCCGGTGGCGTTCCGGGGACATCAGTTTCTCTACGCGCCGGATGGACAATCCGGAGTCATGATTGGCAGGAGACCCGGGAGATATCTGTATCGCCTGGATTTCCGTCATCCCCAGCGGGACCGGATGATCCGGTCCCAGGCCGGCAGGCACTTTTACGGGCACGCGGTTTTTTCTCCTGATGGCCAATTTCTGTTGACCGCAGAAAATGATTACGCGGCGGCGCGCGGCGTTATCGTTATCAGAGATGCATGGTCTTTACAGCCTGTGCACGAGTGGGACAGTGGTGGACTTGGCCCGCACGAGATGGCCTGGCTGCCGGATAGCCGTGTACTGGTCGTGGCAAATGGTGGGCTGCAGACACATCCCGCGCAACCGCGCAAAAAACTTAACCTGGATAGCTTCGTGTCGAACCTGGCATTTCTGGACGGCGCGACGGGTGGCCTGTTGGATAAGGTGGAATCGCCTGTGCCAAAAGCGAGTATGCGGCACCTGGACGTCCATGCTGACGGACGCATTGTGGTGGGTCTGCAGTACGAAGGTGCGGCGACCAATACCGTGCCCCTGGTGCTGCTGTATGACAACGGTCTGCACACATTCAAGTCGGATAGCGGTGCATTGGCATCCATGCGGCAATACGTTGCCAGCGTCAGCGTTGCATCAGGGTACGACATGGCGGTCGCCACCTGCCCGCGAGGCCATACACTGACTGTTTGGGACCTGCAGGCGCGGACTCTGCTGAATGTGTTGCGCTTGCGGGATACCGGTGGTGTTGCCTGGTTAGACCATAGTGACCATTTTTTGATCAGCAGTGGTGGGGGCGCGCTGGTCCGAGCGACACCCCAAGTGCTGGCCACAGCTGGGCATTTACGTGGACTTGTACAGCGCGTGCCGGAAACGCGCTGGGACAACCACATCACGGTTGCATAACCACTCAGCAGACAGCAACGCAACAACGCATAAACAAAGAGACAAACTGAAACACGAGGAGAGCGGCTGACAACGTACTAGGGGCGTGCGTGCCGGCCAGACAGTAACATGCGAAAACAATCCATATCACTAGTTTTGTTAGCCAGCGCAGGGTGGTGCCTTGCACTGTCCGCACAGGAGTCAGCGCCGCAGGCCCCAGACCCTGTCACGGCAAATTACATTGAGGAGGTGCTGGTTATCGGCTCTGCTGAGGCAGCGTTAAGGGTGCCTGGTTCGGGTAGCGTATTGGACAACGCGACGCTGGAGGCGTTTGACCAAATAGACTTGGGCCAGGCTTTGGCCAATGCGCCTGGCGTGTATGTGCGCGAAGAAGACGGCTATGGTTTGCGCCCCAATATCGGTATCCGCGGGGCCGCTGCGGAGCGCAGCCAGAAAATCACGCTGATGGAAGACGGTGTGCTGATTGCGCCTGCGCCCTATTCGGCGCCTGCCGCTTACTACACACCAAATATCGCCAAGATAGAAGCAGTTGAAGTGCTGAAGGGGCCGTCAGCGATTTCACATGGACCGCATACGGTGGGTGGTGCGGTCAACTTCCTGAGCCGAAGGGTCCCGCAGGAACGCCTCGCAGAGGTGGACGTCAGTGGCGGCAGTCATGGTTTCTACAAAGCGCAACTGGCTTACGGAGACCAATTTGAAACGGTGGGCGTTCTGGTTGACGGGCTGTTCTATGGTACAGACGGGTTCAAGGACCTGGATGGTGGCGGTGACACTGGCTTTGACCGCAGTGACGTCGACGTCAAGTTGCGTTGGCAGCCAGACACCGAGCGTGAACAGGCGTTAACGGTGAAGTTAGGATATAGCGAGGAGACCTCGGACGAAACGTATCTCGGTCTAACGGATGCAGATTTTGCGGCAGATCACGAGCGCCGTTACGCAGCCTCGCAACTGGCGAGGTTCGAATCTGAACACGCTAAGTTTCATTTGAATTACGGGGTGGCGCTCAACGAAGCATGGCGCTTGAATGCCACTGCCTACTACAACAAGTTCGACCGTCAATGGAACAAACTTGATGGGTTTGTCTTTGGACCGTCGTTGTTATCCGTGTTGTCCCGCCCTGAGCAGTTTTCCACCGAATACGGCATTCTCACTGGTGCTATCGACTCCCTGGGCACGGATGCGCAAACTTTGGATGTGACCAACAACGATCGCAGCTTCGAGTCGTACGGCACGCAATTCACTTTGGGATACAGCGGTCGCTGGAATGACATTGATTTGGATACCAGAATTGGTCTGCGGGTTCATCATGACGAGGTGGATAGAGATCACCAGCCGCGCAGTTATCTGATGCTTGGCGGTCAGCTGGTGCCCGACGGGGTGCCGCGCAACGTGAAGCTGTTGAACCACGCGGAGACCGACGCCCTTGCTTTCTATCTGGAACAAACGCTTTCCTGGCAAAAGCTGAGTGTCACGGTTGGATTGCGGTATGAGAATATTGAGGGTGAATTGCTGGATCGTCGATCTAATGTATTGAGCGAATCTGACCAGGATGTTCTGGCGCCTGGTCTGGGCGTGTATTGGCAGGTGACGGATTCGCTGGGGTTGCTGGCTGGCGTGTACCGGGGCTTCTCCCCCGCCGGCCCCGGTTCTAACGTGGACAACGAAGAGAGCGTGAATTATGAGTATGGGTTCCGCTGGCAAAAAGATCAGTTGCGCCTCGAGGTTGTGGGCTTTTTCAGTGATTACAGTGAATTGATTGGCCGTTGCCGGGTTAACGATGCGGGCTGCAACCCTGGTGAAGAGTTTAATGGTGGTGAGGTAGAAATCACCGGCGTCGAAATCAGTGGAGGCGTGCGCTGGCCCCTCAGTAATGATCTGGCGTTCACAACGGATGTCGTGTACACCTTCACGGATTCTTCGTTTGAAAGCACCTTTTTGTCAGAATTTCCGCAGTGGGGTCTGGTTGAGGAAGACGACGAACTGCCTTACCTGCCGGAGTTCTCCGGGCGCGTTAACTTCGGGCTGGAAAGCCCACGCTGGTCACTTAACGCGATGCTCAAATTTCAGGAAGAAACGCGCGAAGAGCCCGGTGCCGGTCCGGTAAGTTCGGGCCTGCATACGGATGATTTTGTTGTGCTGGATTTAGCGGCCAGCTGGTTTGTGAGTGACCGGTCTACGCTTCAGTTGCTGGTTTACAACGTCGCGGATGAAGACGCCATTGTTTCGCATCGACCCTTTGGCGCCAGACCGAACAGGCCTAGGTCAATTGTGGGGCGCTTCAAGTATCGTTTCTGAACCAGTCCACAGGGCAGCCGACTCCGTGTTCATGGTGGGGACCGGTGTTTACCGGCCCCCATCGATGTTGGTATCAACCGTCAAATGCGCTCGATGATAATGGCGGGTGCCATACCACCGGCAGCACACATGGTGATCAGGCCGTAACGGCCACCGCTGCGTTCCAGTTCATCCAGCGCGGTGCCAATCAGTACTGAGCCAGTCGCCCCGATAGGATGCCCCAGGGCCATGGCGCCACCATTGATATTGACCTTTTCACGGTCCAGATCCAGATCGCGAATGAATTTCTCGGCCACCACAGAAAACGCTTCGTTGATCTCAAATACATCAATGTCGTCAGTGGTCAACCCTGCCTTTTCCAGCACTTTTTTAGCAGCCGGTACGGGTGCGTTGAGCATCAGCGTCGGGCAGTCACCCATATTGGCGGTGGCGACAATGCGCGCACGCGGCTGCAGATTGTGGCTGTCAGCGTATTCTTTGGAAGCGAGCAGCAGTGCCGCTGCACCGTCCACAACCCCAGAGGAGTTACCGGCGTGATGCACATGGTTAATTTTGCCTTCCAACTCGGGATAAACCTGAGTCACCATCTTGCCGTAAGTGTTGCCCTGACCGTCTACCGGTACCTGAGCCACCATGTCGAAGACCGTGTTCAGTGCACCCAGCGTTTCCATGGTGGTGCCGGGCCGGGGAAACTCCTCGCGGTCCAGCGCTAAGGTGCCATCCGGGTTGTACACCGGGATCAGCGACTTATCGAAGCGGCCTTCTTCCATGGCGCGCTGCGCCCGCTGCTGGCTGGTGTAGGCCAGTTGATCTACCGCTTCACGATCAATCCCTTCCAGCGTGGCGATGGCGTCAGCACACACACCCTGTTGTGATTGCGGGTGCAGTTCGCGCAGATGCAGATTACCGGCATCCAGCATGGCCGGGTTCTCCGGATCAGCGGTAGCGGCGGTATAACTCATCATTTCTGTGCCACCCGCGATCACCAGGTCTTCCATGCCCGACATGACCTGAGCGGCGCCCAGTGCAACCGAGGTAATGCCGGAGCCGCAGAAGCGGTCCAGCGTGACGCCGGAGGCTTTCACATCAAAACCCGCATCCAGTGCTGCCATGCGGCCCATATCGGCACCCTGGGCGCCTTTCTGCGAACTGGTGCCCCAGATGATGTCGTCAATTTCCGCGGTATTCAGTTGATTCCGCTCGGCGATCGCTTTCAGCACAGTGGCGGCCAGGTGTTGGGGATGCAGGTGCGCCAGGGCGCCCTTGCCTTGCTTGCCGATGCCTCGGGGGGTCCGGCAGGCGTCAATAATATAGGCTTCAGCCATAGTCTCAGTCCTCTCTTTGCGTAGGTTTATTCGGGGTCTTGGTACAAATAAATAAGCCCGGCATTAGACGATAGTTACCGCCTGCCGGTCAAATAGACTGCGCGGGATCAGATATGTCCGGCGGAACCGCCGTCGACTTCTATGGCCGCGCCGTTCACGTATGAGGCGGCGTTGCTGCATAAAAAGGCGATAACCTGGGCCACTTCCTCAGACGTACCATAGCGACCCACCGGGACGGTTCTGCCATTATTTTCCAACACCTTGTCCATGGTCGAGTCGGTGGCTTGCGCAATCTCGGTGGCCGCGCGCTCCCACATGGCGGTGTGAATGAGTCCGGGCAGAACGGAATTGATCAGCACACCGTCAGCGCCATATTTGCGCGCCAGAGACTTCGCCATGGAGATCATGGCGGCTTTGGTGGTGCCGTAGTCGATCAGGGCTGCGCTTGGGTACTTAGCGGCGCCACTGGCGATCATTACCACCCGTCCCCACTTCTGTTTGCGCATCGCCGGCAGCAGGCGTCGGGTGCAGCGCACCGCTGACATCAGGTTCAATTCGTGCAGGGTGTGCCAG
>JBCCUW010000212.1:0-7175 GCA_039196385.1 Pseudomonadota bacterium | reverse complement strand
CCCTGCGCCGCTTTTGGGGGAACACAGCTTCACGGTACTGAGTGAAACATTGCAGTTGGACGACGCGGCGGTTGGCCAGGCCTACGCGGACGGGGTCGTGAGCTGAGCTGATCCGGGCTGCGTTTGGGGTTGCTGCATAACGAGTGTTTGCGTTATATAACCTGGTTTGCATGGTAAACAGGTAGGCACAAATGGGCACGGAGAGCGTGACTGGGACGCAAAGCACGGAGCAATCCGCACTCGGCTTCGACCCGGATGCATTGCGCGAAAAATATCGCGAGGAACGTGATAAACGTTTGCGTGATGACGGTAACGCACAATATCAGGAGATTGCCGGCGATTTTTCGCGCTATGTCGATGATCCTTACATCGACGAGGTCATCGAGCGGGCACCGTTGACGGACCGCGTTGAGGTCCTGATTGTTGGTGGTGGCTTTGGTGGACTGATTACCGGTGCCCGGCTGCGTGAAGCAGGTATCGACAGCCTGCGCATAGTGGAAAAAGGGGGTGACTTCGGTGGCACGTGGTATTGGAATCGATACCCTGGTGCAGCCTGCGATACCGAAGCCTATATCTATCTGCCGCTGCTCGAAGAGCTGGATTACATGCCCAGTCAGAAGTACGCCCATGCGCCGGAAATTCTGCAGCATAGCCAGCACATTGGTGAGCACTACGATCTGTATCGTGCCGCGCTGTTTCAAACCGAAGTGACAGGCCTGGAGTGGCAACCGGACAGCGCCACCTGGCTGGTGCGTACGAATCGGCAGGATGCCTTTGAGGCGCGCTTTGTGGTGATGAACAACGGCCCGCTGAACCGGCCGAAGCTGCCGGGTATTGCCGGGATTACTGAGTATGGCGGACATACTTTCCATACCAGCCGCTGGGACTACGACTACACCGGCGGAGGCCCCGATGGCAGTCTCGACAAACTGGGTGATAAGCGGGTGGCAGTGATCGGCACGGGCGCTACTGCAGTGCAGTGTGTACCGCATCTGGGTGCGGCAGCCGGTGAGTTGTTTGTGTTTCAGCGCACACCGTCGTCAGTTGATGTGCGTGATAACCGACCGACGGATCCGGACTGGGCGCAGACCCTGGCCCAACCTGAGAACCAGGGCTGGCAACTGCGCCGCATGGAGAATTTTAATACATTGTGTTCCGGCGGCATTGTTGAAGAAGACCTGGTGCAGGACGGCTGGACGGAAATTATTCGCAATCTGATTTCCATGGCCAACTACCGCGGCAAAGACACCAACTGGGACGAGGTGCCCAGGCTCATGGAGCTGGCAGACTTTCAGAAGATGGAGCAGATTCGTGCGCGGGTGGATACGCTGGTGGAAGATCCGCAAACTGCTGAGGCGCTGAAACCCTACTATCGGCAGTTCTGCAAACGGCCTTGTTTTCATGATGCTTATCTGCAGACCTTCAACCGGCCCAATGTGACCCTGGTAGATACTCAGGGCAAGGGGGTTGAGCGCATCACAGCACAGGGCGTGGTGGCCAATGGGGTGGAATATCCGGTGGATTGCATTGTATTCGCCACAGGCTTTGAGGTGGGCACGGAATATACCCGTCGCGCAGGGTACGACCCGGTAGGCAAAAACGGCTTGCGCCTGAGTGAGAAGTGGGCGGATGGTATGCGTACGCTACATGGGCTGCACAGCCATGGCTTTCCTAACCTGTTTATCATGAGCAATGGGCAGGCTGCTTTTACCACCAACTTTCCGCATGCCATGGACGAGTCGGCGCGTCACATCGGCTACATTCTTCAACAGTGTCAAAATGGCAATGTGAATACGGTAGAGGCAGATCGTCAAGCGGAAGACGAGTGGGTGGAAGAGATTATTGCTTTATCACGTTATAACGAAGAATTTCTGGCAGCCTGCACGCCGGGCTACTATAACAATGAAGGCCAGCCCAATCCGCGGAGTATCCAGAACGGCAGCTACGGCAAAGGCCCGATCCCCTATTTTCGCTTGATGGCAGCCTGGCGTGAGGAGGGCGCTATGCAGGGCCTGACTTTGAGCTGATCGATTAACTGCTTAACGTAATTGTTGTATGAAAGTTTGCAGCATGGCGTTGGTTTGTGCCGGTACTTCCAGTTGCGGAAAGTGACCTGCACCAACCACCTGGCCAAACTGCACATTGCGCAAGTGGCTGGCGATGTATTGCTGGTCTACAGGCGCTGCCGTTAGCCACAGGGTCGGTTGGTTGATGTCATCCGCTATCTTTTGGGTGCTGACCATCATCATCCGCAGTTCCTGCACGGCAATGGGCAACGGCGTTTGCAGCGCATCCGCCACTGCCGCGCTGGACACTGCCTTGTCACACTGTGGCGCAAAGTAGCCGCTGTACATTTTTTTCAATGCGGCTTTGCCCCCGGGCGCAGACAACGCTTCAAGCATGGGGCCCAGGACCGCACCAAAGACGCTGCGCGGATCATCCAACCTGGGTTTGGGATACATAGCCGCGTCGACGATCACCATGGCTTTGACGAGGCGCGGGAAACGACGCGCCAGGGCCATGGTGACCGGCGCGCCGCCGGCGTGACCGATGGCAATCACACGCTTGATGCCCGCCGCTTTCGCCACCGCAGCAATATCTGCCGCATGTTGCTCGGCGTTATGACCGGTGCCCGGCGTCGTGGACCTACCCAAGCCGCGACGATCCAGGCGCAGTACCTGGAAGTGCCGCCGGAAGTGGCGTGCCTGATGGTCCCAGTGGCGCAGGTTGGAGCACCAGCCGTGGATGAACAGCAGGGCCGGCTGCTGGGCCTGCGGCTGGCCCTCCAGGCGATAGTACAGGCGCGCGCCATCCGCGGTCGTGTAATAAGGCATGACAAATCCTCTCCCCTGTGTCCAGCACCTTTTATACGCCTTAAACGCAGGTAAATACATAAGCTTGCCTCATGACGAAAAGGGCCAACGTGGTAAAATTCTGGCATCTTTAAACGCAGAGGGGAACGTTATGAAACCTTTGGAAGGTATCAAGGTACTGGAATTCTCAACCATGATCACCGCGTCATTTGCCGCCATGATGATGGCTGAGCAGGGCGCAGAGGTGATTAAGGTGGAACCGGTGGAACTGGGTGACCCCATGCGTTATCTGGGCAGCAGCAAGGGAGGCATATCAGGCCTGTTTGCAAATTGTAACCGGGGCAAACAATCGCTGCGTCTAGACATCAAGTCGAGCCAGGGCGTTGATATTATTAAGCAACTTGCGGCGGAGACCGATGTGGTCTTGTGCAATTTCCGGCCGGGGGTGATGGATGGTGTGGGTCTGGGCAGTGACGTATTGCGCGGGATTAATCCACGGTTGATTTATATGGCGGTGTCTGGCTTCGGCACCGAAGGCCCGGACAGTGATAAACCAGCGTATGACCCGGTTATTCAAGCACAGGCCGGGTTTGCCGCGGTGCAGGGGCAGGGCAAAGAAGGCCCGGAATTTGTGCGCAATCTCACCTGTGACAAGATTACCGCGTATACAGCTTGTCAGGCGGTGACCGCGGCGTTGTACGTCCGTGAAAAAACTGGTGAAGGTCAGCACATCGACTTGTCCATGATGGATGCTGGCCTGTTTTTCTTGTTTCCGGATGGTTTCATGCATCGCACGCTGCTGGACGATGATGTCGAAGACTTTCCGCCGCTCAGTGAAATGTTGTACGACCTCACCGTGACGAAAGATGGGGGCATCACCATGTCTGCCGCCACCGAGGCGCAACAGGTGGGCTTGTTAACCGCCATCGAAGCACTGCCGCTGCTGGCGGATGAGCGTTTTAACAGCCAGGAAAAACTGATCGCCAACATTCTGGAATTCCGCGAGCTGATGAAAGCGGAATTTCTCAAATTCACCACGGATGAGCTGTTGGAGCGGCTGAAGGCCCACGATGTCCCCGCCGCCAAATGCCTGACCTACGAAGAGGTGCTGGCACACCCCCAGTACGCAGCCAATGCCAGTATTGAAGAAGTGGATCATCCGCTGATGGGCCGCATGCGCCTGGTGAAATCACCCGCGCAATTCGGGGGGGAGCGGTTGCCCACCAGCAGTGGTAGCCCGGCGCACGGTGAGCACACCACCCATGTGTTACAGAAACTGGGTTTGAGCGACGCGCAGATGGCGCAGCTGGTGGAAGAGGGTATCGCTAAAAATACCGGCTGATGATGCACTGACATATCAGTGCAATCTGCGCGTGGCAGTCTGTCCCCCTGAGGTAATGATGGGGGCTCAGGCTTGAGCAACTTTGATAGTGGTGAATCTACCGCCGCAAGTTCGATTGATCCGGCCTTGCGGCGCGTTTTATGGGTGGCATTGTTCGCCAATGCGCTCATGTTTGTCGTGGAACTGGTCGCCAGTTGGTGGGGCAACTCCATGGCCCTGCAGGCAGATGCGCTGGACTTCTTTGCTGATGCGGTGAATTACGCGATCAGTCTGCTGGTCCTGGGCTCGGTGGCGCAGGTCCGAGCGCGTGCCGCGCTGTTCAAAGGATTGTGCATGATCATGTTTGGCCTTTGGGTACTGGTCAGTGCGGCGGAGCGAGCGCTGACCGGCTCGGCGCCAGAACCACTGACCATGGGTGTGATTGCGCTGCTGGCGTTGCTGGTGAACTTAGCTGTGGCCCTGATGCTGTACCGTTTTCGCGGCGGGGACAGCAACTTACGCTCCATCTGGTTATGCAGTCGCAACGATGCCATCGGCAACGTCGCCGTGCTGTTCGCCGCCGTCGGGGTGTTTGTGCTCCAGTCGCGTTGGCCCGATCTATTGGTTGCCGCTTTAATCGCCGGTCTCAGCCTGCATTCGGGCATTCTGATTGCCCGCCTTGCGATACAGGAGATTAAAGCGCACAGGCTGGTGGCCGGCTGACTCAGGCGTTACCGCCCAGCTCCTCGCGCGCCTTCGCCAGTCGTTCAGCATCAGCACTCTGCAGCGGTGACATTTCGTCCTCCGCCAGGGTGCCGGCGCGATGACGTGCAGATTTGTCGGCATCAAAAGAGATCCACTTCACTGGTGTGATGGCCAGCACCAGGCGCAGCGGTGAATCCAGCAGCGCGTAAAAACCGTCTGCAGCAGCCTGGTCCGTGGGATTCAATTTGTCCGCCAGGGCTCGATAAAACCAGTGTTTTACCTCCGGGTCTTCCTGATATTCAGCCTGACCTTTCAATGTCACGGCGCCCAGCGGGCAGGTTGGATCATCGCTGGTGCGACCGCTCACCGTCACAGATACACGTGGATCACGTCGTATTGCGCTGGCCCGATGGCGATGCGAGGCGAACGTCACCCAAACCTTGCCGTCGTGCCAGACAAACGAGTGGACCACTCCCACCGGCCAGTGATCCTTGGTGCCCCACATCAGCACACACTCCGGTGCCTTAGTCAGCAGATCGTCAATCTGCTCGTCGCTGTGACGATAAATCGAAACAACCTCATGATCGGTGGCTTTGCTCATGCTTCTCTCCGTTTGCCGTTGAATACTCGCGTTAGATTACGAGGGAAAATTAGCATGTGTTTCAGTTTTTTGCACCTGAAAACATCCCAGGTTGGTTGAAGATCACGTCCCCGGACCGCTGTGAATACGTCCCTGTACGCTGCCGCGGCGACCTCCTTGTCGCCGAGGCTCCGGGGTCGTGATCTTCACCCACCCTGTGCGGTTTCAGGGCTGCGGGGGTGGGGTCGATGGCTGAGCATGGTTAGCGGTGTTTGCGCCTGAAAACATCCCAGGTTGGTTGAAGATCACGCCCCCGGACCGCTGTGAATACGTCCCTGTACGCTGCCGCGGCGACGTCCTGTCGCCGAGGCTCCGGGGTCATGATCTTCACCCACCCTACGGCGGCTTCAGGGCGGCGGGATTGGGGTCGACGTTTACGCACGGTTGGTGGTGTTAAACGCGTTTCAAAGGTCTTGAGATGAGCAACCTCTCGGAGTGAGCGGACCACAGCGATCCGGAATCGCTGGGATTTCCCACCACCTCAGATCACCGGCGAACCGTGCGAAGTGGGCAAGCCCAGCAATACCGGAGCCTCGGCGACAGGGATGTCGCCGCAGCGACAGGACGTCGCCACAGCAGCGTACACGGACGTATTCACAGCGATCCGGAATCGCTGGGATTGCCTACACCACCCCGCATCACCGGAGAACCGTGCGAAGTGGGCAAGACCAGCGATACCGGAGCCTCGGCGACAGGATGTCGCCGGGCAGCGTACAGGGATGTATTCACAGCGGTCCGGGGACGTGAACTTCACCCGACCTAAGGTATCGCCACAGCAGCGTACAGGACGTATTCACAGCGGTCCGAGGGCATGATCTTCGCCCAATCTAAGGCATTTTCAGGTGCAAAAAACTGAAACACCTGCTAATTTTCGTCGCAATCTCGCGCAGGCATACAACGGGAAACGGAGAGAAGCATGAGCCCAATCTGGGACGTGGTGGTGCAGAACGCTAAAGTCTTTGATGGCAGCGGCAGCCCGGGTCGCGTTATGGACGTGGCTTTCCAGCAAGGCAAGGTGGCGGCCATCGGTCAGCAACTGCCCACGACGCAGGCCGCGACGGTGCGTGACGCCAAGGGTCTGTGGCTGTTGCCGGGTTTGCTGGACATCCACACCCATGAGGATCTGGAAGCTGAGCTGGACCCTGGTTTGCCGGAAGTTGTCCGCCATGGCACCACCAGCGTCGTGGTAGGCAACTGCAGCATCGGCCTTGCTTTTGGCGCCCAGCGAACCAACGACCAGGACCCGATTGTGGATTGTTTTGCCCGGGTTGAGAATATTCCCAAAACGATTCTGCGTCGCGCTGCTGATAAAGCGACATGGGATAATCCGCAAGCTTATCTGCAGCATCTGGATACGCTGCCACTGTCCGCCAATATCGCCCCCTTTGTGCCGCATTCGATGCTGCGTATCGAAGTGATGGGACTGCAGGACAGCATCAGTCGGGATCCTACTGACCGCGAGCTGCAGCAGATGGTGGGCATTCTTGAAGAGGCGCTGCAGGATGGTTACCTGGGCATGTCCACCGACGGCCTGCCGCTGCACTTTCTCGCCAATCAGCCTAATGTGAAAAAACGCATCCCAACCCAGTACGCGCCATTTAAAGAGTACCGCGCCCTGACCGATGTCGTGCGCAAGTATGACCGTGTCTGGCAGATGACACCGGCGACTGATGACGGCGCACTGACCTTAAAATTG
>JBCCUW010000211.1:0-7193 GCA_039196385.1 Pseudomonadota bacterium | reverse complement strand
CCAGCATAAGCACCCCACTGCACGTTCAGCAGGTACTTGGCATCAATCTTGTCGATGGTCTCCGGGAGTGGAATTTTTGCCTTGTCGCTGGTCGCGAATGCCAGGTAATCGGCGCTGGACACAGCCGCGGCGAGGCTTGCCAAAATCCCTATGGTTAAGCTGACTATTTTTGTATGCATGTTTTGCTCCCCAATCATCCTTACGTGTGCATGAGTCTATTTAAACAAATCGTGGGTCGGAAACAAAACCCCACGCGGTTTGCGCGTAACACTGACAGCCCGTGTGGATTGGAGTATCGTCACAATCCTGGAGTCAGGCGAAAGGAATGCAGCAATGACTGAGAAAAACTCGACGGAAGACGAAACCGAGTATCAGGCACCACATGCACAGACTCAGGTAACCACGCCCAATCGAACCATCGGCAAATACACCATTGTCGCGGAGTTGGGGCGCGGTGGTATGGGGGTGGTTTACAAAGCCTGGGAGGAAAGCCTCAAACGGCATGTCGCGATCAAGATGCTGGGCGATCAATTGGCCCACGACGACGTACTGGTGGAGCGGTTTCTGCGCGAAGCCCGAGCCGCTGCTGATCTGAATCACCCGAACATTGTGCAGGTGTTTGCGGTGGACACCTTTGCCGGACAACCTTACTTCGCCATGGAGTATGTGGAAGGGCAGTCGCTGAAACAGCTGATCCGCAGTACCCCGGATTTGCCACCAGCTCGCGCTGCGGAGCTTATCCGCGAAGCTGCCAATGGTCTGGCGGCCGCCCATGCCAAAGAACTGGTACACCGGGATATCAAACCGGACAACATCATGGTGACCAATGCGGGCCACGTAAAGGTGGTGGATTTTGGTATCGCCAAGGTGGAGGGCGGGGACAATACCTTAACTGCGACCGGGGTCATGGTGGGCACACCCAATTATATCTCTCCTGAAGTCTGTCTGGGGCAGAAGGTGGATGCCCGCTCAGATATCTTCTCTCTGGGCATCGTGTTTTATGAAATGCTCGCTGGTAGAACCCCTTTTCAGGCCAGCAGTCCGATCGAAATGATGAGTGCGGTGGTACAGGCGGAGGTCCCCGACATCACGGATACAAATCCGGGTGTGGATAACACGCTCAAGCAGATTCTCAGCAAAATGCTCAGCAAAGAGCGTGATCATCGCTACCAGTCCTGTGAGGCGATTGTGCAGGACCTGGATGGCTACCTGCGTAGTCAGCAGAGTGCCGCTGGTGCAACGCTGCAAGTGAACCCTCCCGGTGAATACAGTAGGACGATGCAATTGCCCCGTGAGAAAACCGGGCGCCTGTCCTGGGGTGCCGCGTTGATGTGGTTGTTCGGTTTGCTGCTGCTGGGTGGCAGCGCCGTTGCAGGTTGGTATTACGTGGATCCTGCCGGGGCGCAATCGCGGCTGGCCGCCCTGTTACCCGGTGGTGACGCCGAATCGCTAGTGTTACCGCCGCTGCCCGGCCCTGGCACCGAAGTGGCAGATTCGGGTTCGGGCCAGCTGATGTCTGACACTTCGCCCGATGCTGCGCCCGACAGTGTTTCAGGATCTGCTTCCGGATCTCTTTCTGGGTCTCTTTCTGCATCCGGGCAAGAAGATTATCTCGATGATCAGCAGGTCAATGAGCTGATTGCCCAGGACGTGGCAGTGCAAGACGACCAGGCTGCCGTTGTGGTACTGGACCCCGTGGTCGAGTCTCAGGTTGAACCCAACTCGGGTAGTGCATCTGGAATTGCATCTGCTAGTGCAATGGTTTCTGCAGAGTCGGCGATGGTGACGACCCCATCGCCTACGCCGTCCCCAACGTTGGCGCCGGCGCCTGTGACAGCGAGTGTCAGTGCGACATCCTTGCAGCCAGCGGTGGCGACGGGTGCAGCCACCGTTCAGGAGGTTTCCATGACCGCACCGGCCGCGGTGGAATTGGGCCCACCCAAGCTGGTGGTGATTGCAGCGGGTGATCCGGTCGTCACCGGAGTGGTGGAAGGCGTGCTGGAAAATGCACTGTTAACGGCGGACTACGAGGTGTTGGATGAACAGCTCTTTGAGCAGAATCTAGGCGGTAACCTTGCCTCTATTGGCAAAGCGGTCGGTGCTAACGGCGCTGACATACTGGTTTACGTCGACGTTCTGGAAGCGGGTCAGCGCGAACTCCAGTTTTACAACCGCACCGAATGGCAAACCATCGCAAATCTCCAGGTACAGGCCCTGTCGTTGGCGGATAATCGAAAGATTGGTGCGCCATGGACAGCGCAACTGGAGTACGTACCCCTAAATGCCAGAGATACCGCAGAAGAAGCCGCTGCACCGATTGCTACAGCGCTGGTAGAACGTCTGCAAAATGAAAAGTCACGCTGACCGGTGAGGCGACTGCGTGGAAGAAAACCGTGAAGCATGTGTTCTGGCTCTTAGAAGGGGAGTTGTGTGGCCGCCCGGGTCCGAACCTGCAACCCTGGAAACCGGCGGAATTAGCCGCTGCCGGTATCAGCGCCATCCTGTCTGTGAACAGCGCGGAGTCGGTTTATCTGGATGAACTGACCCCGCACGGGATTGATCATCATTGTGTGCCATTGGCCGCCAATGCGCCGCCGATCCCCGGAGAACTCGAACTCTGCCTGGAACGGTTGCCCCTGGCTTATGCCTATGTCAGCGCACACGTGGATGAAGGCAGGGCGGTGATGGTGCATTGCCGGCAGGGGAAAGATCGCACCGGTATGTTTATGGCGTACTACCTGATGCGACGCCAAGGTCTGAGCCCTGAGGCTGCTGTTCAACAGGTTAAGGCCGTGCGGCCTATCGCCATCAGCGCTTCGGGCTGGGAAGACTTTGTGCCCCAGGTACTGAAGGCCTGCTAGGTTTTTACAGGAATCCAGATGTCCACGCCACCGGCACCCGTCACCGGGTCAAACGCTGCACCATAGTGTTCGAACCACGGTGCCTGCACCGCCACATATTTTGATTCCGGCAACCAATGAGACCAGATGGTATGGCAGGTTTCGCGCAGCGTCGCCACGTGCCCGGGGTGATGGAACACCAGGTATTGCTGTGCGGACATTTGCAGGCTGACCAGATGATTGGGCAGCGCATCTTCCTGCGCCTGCCCAACGGTCACGGCAACGCCGCTGAGGTAATCGAAACTCTCCTCTCCCGCGTTGAAGATCACCCCGTAGGTATCGACGTAATCCTTGCCGTTCTTGAGTGGCGCGATGTGTGGTGTGAATGATTGCCACTGATCGGGGATCTCCGCAACTCTGTCGAAGGTGTAGTGGCGCGCAGAACCGATCACCTGGAATGCGTCCAATGCACAGCTGCGTGGCTCGGTGATTTCGGTTGGCTTCAGTGATTGCATGTTGATAGCCTCTGTGAGTTCCAGATTCTGAGTATGACCTTGTCTGCGAACCTGCTCAGGTGTCACGGCAAAGTGTGTTTTGAACGCGCGGCTGAACGCTTCATGGGATCCGTAGCCTATGGCTAATGCCAGGTCGAGGATGTCATTTTCCCCGGCCGCCAGCGCAATGGCCGCGGTGGATAAGCGGCGCATGCGAATGTAGCGGCTGATCGGCTGACCGATGGCGTAACAGAAGATGCGGCTCAAATGGTAGCGGGACACGCCAGCTACGCGGGCCAGCTCATCCAATGCGATGGATTCTTTGTAGTGGTGTTCAATGTACCAGAGCGCCTTGTCTATGGATTTCAAGCGTCTGTCCGGGTAGTGGATGTGCGGTACATAGTATAGGCAGGATAAGCGACCGGCTTGATCGCTCTTGCGCGATTGTCCGCAAAACCCCCACTTATTGCCAAATTAGTACAGGTGTGTACTATAATGCCTTGGGCGAAATAAACAGGATGGGACATGGCAGAAGCAACCGAACTTGAGAAGTGGCCGGATCAACAGAATCGGGGACATATCATCCCGGGCGAGCGTTACACCTCGCGTGAGTTTTTTGCAAAAGAATGGGAAGGGATGTGGACCAAAGTCTGGCTGCTGCTGGGCCGCGAAGCACAAATACCTAACCCGGGCGATTGGCAGATGGAACCGGTCGGACCTGAAGAAATTCTCATGGTGCGCCAGGCGGATGGCGGCGTAAAAGCCTTCTATAATGTCTGCCAGCACCGCGGTAACCCGCTGGTTGACGACCCTCGTGGCCATGTCCGCAGCCGCTTTGTGTGCAAGTACCACAGCTGGGCCTTCCTGCCCGATGGCTCATTGAACTTTGCCCCGGACAAAGACGACTTTTCGCAAGGCAATCCCTGTGAGCACATCCGTCTGGCGGAGCTGTCCTGTGAGACCTTTGCCGGATTTATCTGGGTAAACATGGATCCGGATGCCAAACCGCTGAAAGATTTTCTGGGTCCGATCTGGGACGAGTGGGAAGCCCGCGAAGTGCACACCTGGCGGCGCACCATGGCCAACACCATGTGGTTGCCCTGCAACTGGAAAGTGGTGCTGGACAATTTTAATGAGTCGTATCACGTACCTACCGTCCACATGGCGGCGAGTACAGATACGGATCGCACCAAAATCCGTGGCAACATTAATACCTATTACAAGGAAACCCGCTTCGACCTGGCGGATGAGGGCCACAACCGCATGATCATGAAAGGTGGTTACGGGGCGGGTCAGACAGACAAAGAAGGCAATATTCTGGAACCGCTGGCCAGTCTGCTTACTTACTGGGAGATAGACCCAGCAGATTACAAAGGCCGCCCGGAAGATACCCGTGAAGCCTTGCAACAGGCGAAGCGCAAACTCGGTCCGGACCGGGGTTTTACGCACTATGCCAACGTGCCGGCTGAGCAACTGACCGACGCCTTTCACTACACGTTGATGCCGAACTTCGCAGTGTCGTTGTGGGCAGACGGATTTCATTTCCTGCGCGCGCGGCCGCATCCGGAAGATCCGGGTCAGTGTCTGTTTGATAACTGGTGGTACTCCAGCCCAGCTTCGCTGGAGGCGCCCTCAATACAGCGTTCAGACGCCAGCGTGCCTGGACAGGTGAACCCGGACACCAATGAGGTGGATGTGAACCTGCTCACTTATCCCGACGATTCCATTGGCCCGGCCATTGAAGAAGACGTTGCGGTGTTTGTCACTCAACAACGCGGCTTTCGCTCGCGTGGTTTTAAAGGGGTTTACCTGGCGGATCAGGAAAAACGCATTCGCCGTTACCATGAGTTGATTGACGACTACATTGAAGGGCGCCTGCCGTAACAACTGCGGTGACTACTTCCCAGGAAGCTGTGGCGAACCACTTTCCCGACCCGACTGAGGTTGGGGAAGGGGGGTTCGCAAAGAGCAAAGGCACGCGCACGCGAATCCTGGAGGCGGCGTTGGATGTGCTGGCAGAAAGAGGTTATGCCGCCACCAGCATGCCGGCGGTGGCGCAGCAGGCCAAACTCAGCCGCACTGCGATGCTGCATCACTTTCCGTCGCGACAGGCGCTCATTGGAGCCGTTGTGCAATATGTGATGCGTCGTCGGGTAGACATGCAGGAAGAGCTGCAGGCGCATCTGCCCCATGACGAGCAGTTTCGGGCGCGCTCTGTTGACTCTACCTGGGAGCAGCTCCAGACCAAGGAATTTAATGCGTTCTGTGAACTGTCCATGGCAGCGCGCACAGATGCGGAACTGGCGGGTGTGTTCCGGCCGGCGTTGGCGGCCTTTGATCAGTACCGCCGTGAGATGGCGTTGCGGCTTGCAGAACCTGCTGTGGCAAGTTCACCGGTATTCGATTTACGCCGTGACCTGCACCGTTTTCTGCTGGAAGGTATGGCTCAGCAGGATGGGATTACCTTTAATAAAGAAGAGCGCATGGGCCAACTTTTTGCCTTTCTGAAGCTGGCCTGGTCGGAAGAGGGTGAGGCGTTTCTGGCGCGTGCGTTGGATGAGGCGTGATCGCGGGTTCAGCCCGGCGCAAGCTATTCCAGATACTCTTCTTTTGGTCTCGAGTGCTCAACTCTGGAACTCTAACGAGTTAAAATGACGGCACAATAGCGACGTCTCCATTACTAAGCCTTTGCGAGCGATTTCCATCTCATCTGTCATTTTCTAATCGGCTGAACGATGGACGGCTGCAGTATCCACTCCAAGAGACTCAGCTGCAGACGTATCCACCATATTCTCTGTTCCGATGTGCATTGCGTAGAGCCCTGGAATGTAGTCTAAGTAGTGCTTGTTGAATCGCTTCAGGATATCACTGGCAGTGCGCTCAGCATCACTGCCGAAAAACGATACGAACTTTGTTTTTTGCGAGCGAACAGAACCAACAAGTGTGTCTACGGAGTCCACGTCGAAAAACTCTCCGTTCTCAAAGTACTCGCGCATGGTTGAGCAACCCGATATTAAGGATTCTTTCATCGAGTTTGCTTCGTATTCGCGTATCTTAGATAGGTCGTTATTAACTGACTGATCGATGATCACATCACCCTTGGTGTCCTGGATGACGGTGTTGTTGTTACCTTCGATATTAGAGACTTCGGACTGATAATTTAGCGCTCCAAATATCCCCAGAGCCGCTACGAGGAGGCTTGAGCCTCCAATAATTGCTGCATTCTTGTTTTGTGACTCCATACCATCCTCTGGTTAATTCGATAAGTCTGATAGTACCAAAGTACTCTCTTCAACATCCATTTGATCGGTCAATGAAGTTTAGCTCTGTAAGCTCGACTCGTTAGGCTGGGTCGAGAGTGCGCATGTTGAACCAGTGTGATTCTTCCGCCGTCTTGACGATTCTCTTGGAGTGCTAATGGCCCGGATAGACAGTGCTAACTATCGACTTCATTGGTACTCTCAGCCCGTTACCCAGCGTCGCAAGGATTCGAAGCTTGCATAGTCACCCGTTCCGCTTTTTCGCCCTCGTGTTTGCTCTGTCGATACCGTTCTGGTTGTACGGTGCGATGGTCGGTTCCCAGCTTCTCCCAGGCCTTCCCGTAAGTGCGTTTATGGCCATTTGTCCTGGCCTGGTGGCAGGCATCCTGGTGTTCCGCTCGGGCGAACCGGGAGCGTTCGCATCGTTTCTGCGCCACATCTTTGACTTTCGGCGTATGCGGCCATGGGCCTGGGTGGTTTCTCTGGGCACCATGCCGGTCGTGATGGTGCTATCCGCGACAGCCTTGGTATGGATGGGGGCAGTTCTACCACCCTTCGAAATCACCTTGATGCAGACAATTGGCCTTTTTGCATTGTTT
>JBCCUW010000210.1:0-7200 GCA_039196385.1 Pseudomonadota bacterium | reverse complement strand
GGCGAAAACGTGGCTGCGGTAGAAATTGAATCACACCTGGCCCGCCACCCGGCGGTTAAGATGGCCCAGGTGATCGGTCGCGAAGATGCTCGTTTACAGGAGGTCCCGGTGGCGTTTGTTGAGCTCAATACCGCCGTGTCAGGTGAGCTGGAAGCCACCGAAAGTGAGTTGATTGACCATTGCAAAACGCAGCTGGCCAGTTTTAAGGTGCCACGCGCAGTGTACTTTGTGCAGTCCTGGCCCATGTCGAGCACCAAGGTGCAGAAGTTCAAATTGAAAGAGATGCTGGCGACGCTGGCTTAATTAGAGCCCGAGTCAAAGCCAGCCAGTAGTTTCAGCCCCTGTCACCCGGCGCGCGTATGATCCAGGCGGGTTTGCTGGCGGCCACTTTTGCCCAGGTCTTGCCATTTTCCGTGCAATCCATGAGTTTAGTGACTTCCAAGGCGACATCTTCTGGCGCCATGAACTGGCTCCGCTCGGTACGCTGGTCATTGGGGATGATGCCAGTGTCCACCCCGCCAGGGCAGATGGCGTTAATCGTCAGACCCAGGTTCTGGCAATGCCCTGCGAGACTGCGCACCAAACCAGACACGGCGTGTTTGCTCATCGCGTAGAGCGGATCGACTTCGTAAGGGGTGACCCCAGCCAGTGATGACGTGACCACGACAGCCCCACCAGATTGCATCAGGGGCAGCAGCGCTTGCAGACCAAATACAACACCGTCGACGTTAACACCCATCATCTTACGATAGCGAGGCAACTGCATATTCTGAAACTGGTACTCGTCCAGCGGAGCTGTAGGTGGCGCAATTTGAATGCCGGCGTTCAGATAAAGATATTTTGGCGCCGCTTGCGCCTGGCAGTAGCTGGCCACCGCTTGCCAGTCTTCGGGTGCGCTGACATCACAATGCAGGTATTTGCCGCCAATCTCTGCGGCCAGCGCCTCGCCCACCGCGTCATTAATGTCGAGTAACAAAACCTGGCCGCCCGCGGCCGCCATGCTGCTCGCCACAGCAGCGCCTAGCCCGGATGCTGCCCCTGTGACCACACACAGTTGATCTGCAAAATCTGTCACGACCCCTCTCCTGTCTGACTTAAGTTTCTCTCGGACATTTCTCTTGGACGCAAACGCTTCGCGCGACCCCTTCCGGGCGCCAGTTCAAAGCGTATGAATGCCGCCCTTTGCAGCGACCAGGACGTGGTCTGCTGCGTCGATGGCAAACAAGCCATTGCACACGACACCGGCCAGGTTGTTGATTTGTCCTTCCATGGCCAGTGGATCCGCCACCATGAACTCATGGACATCGAGAAGCCAATTACCATTGTCCGTCGTCACCCCCTCGCGCCAGACGGGAGTGCCGCCCAACTGTACCAGTCCGCGAGCCACCAGACTGCGGGCCATGGGTATGACTTCTACGGGTAATGGGAACTTGCCGAGGGTGTCCACAACTTTGCTTTCGTCTACAATACAAATAAACTCGTCGGCCGCACTGGCGACAATTTTTTCCCGGGTCAGGGCAGCGCCACCGCCTTTGATCAGCTGTCTGGCAGAGTTGACCTCATCAGCGCCGTCTACGTAAACATCAACGCGGGCGGCTGCGTTAAGGTCCAGAACATGAATGCCGTGGGCGGCCAGCCGCGCGGCGGAAGCCTCGGATGATGATACGGCCGCGTCAAACATGTGCTTGATGCCGGCCAGTTCATCGATAAAAAAATTGGTGGTTGAGCCGGTGCCCACACCCACAACACTGGAGCTGGTGAGCTTCGGTTTAAGCAGGTCCAGTGCAGCCCGTGCGACATTTTGTTTTAGCTGGTCCTGTGCTGACAGGCGGGTAGTGGAGGCGCTGATTGCAGTGTCTCAGTTTAGTGACGATGACAAAAAAGATGGTGCCCATGCTGGAAAGCTATGTAAAGAAAATTCTCGCCTCACGCGTGTATGACCTGGCTGAGGAGACCCCGCTCACAGCCGCGCCGGGATTGTCCAGGCGCCTGGGGGTTGAAGTGATGCTGAAGCGTGAAGACCTGCAGCCGGTGTTCAGTTTCAAAATTCGCGGCTCCTTTAACAAAATGGCGCAGATGCCACTAGCACAGCAGCAGCGTGGCGTGATAACGGCGTCCGCTGGCAATCACGCGCAGGGGGTAGCCATGTCGGCGGCGCATCTGGGTATCAAGGCCACCATCGTGATGGGTCGCAACACGCCAAGTATCAAGGTTAACGCCGTGAAAGCCCGTGGTGCCAAGGTGGTTCTGCATGGTGACGGGTATGACCAGGCTTATGCCCATGCAAGAGAACTGGAACGGGAGCAGGGCCTGGTTTATGTGCATGCGTATGACGACAAAGAAGTCATCGCGGGCCAGGGTACAATCGGTATGGAAATTGTGAATCAGCACCCTGGCCGTCCGGATGCCGTGTTTGTGCCTGTCGGCGGCGGCGGACTCATTGCGGGGGTGGCAGCCTATGTGAAATATCTTTACCCGAAAACCCGGGTGATTGGCGTGGAAGCGCAGGGGTCTGCATGTCTGCATGCGGCAATGCAGGCGGGCCGTCGGGTCAAACTGCCGGCTGAGACGCTGGATCTGTTTGCTGACGGGGTGTCTGTGGCGCAGATTGGCAAAGAGCCTTTTGCGGTGGCCCGCCGCTGCGTCGACGAAGTTGTCGTGGCCAGTATTGATGAAATCTGTGCGGCCATCAAAGACGTGTTTGAGGAAACCCGGGTCATCGCTGAACCCGCAGGTGCGTTGGCGGTGGCGGGTATGAAACGTTACCTGCTTGAACACCCGGAGCTGGCCGGGTCGGACACCTCAGTGGTGGCGCTCGTGAGTGGCGCCAATGTGAACTTTGATCGGCTGCGGCATATCTCCGAGCGGGCTGAAGTGGGTGAATATCGCGAGGCGGTACTCGCTGTGACGATTCCCGAAGAACAAGGTAGTTTTCTGAAGTTTTGCCGCGCTCTGGGTAAACGTGGTATTTCTGAATTCAACTACCGTTTTGCATCAGCCGATTCTGCGCATATCTATGTTGGTCTGCAGGTAGCCACACCGGAAGACCGTCAGGCCGTGGTGTCAGAGCTGCGTGACAAGGGCTATCAGGTGGTTGATATGACTGAAAACGAAGCAGCAAATCTGCACGTACGCCATATGGTGGGTGGACGCAACGCTAACAACCCGCCGGAGCTACTTTACCGCTTTGAGTTTCCAGAGCGCCCCGGCGCGCTGCTGCAGTTTCTCAGTGGTCTGGGCGCGGACTGGAACATTACGCTGTTCCACTATCGTAATCACGGCGCGGCGTACGGACGGGTGCTGGTTGGCTTTGCTGCAGGTCAGGACCAGCGCAAACGGCTGGCTGAATATCTGCAGCGCATCGGCTACCGCTTCTGGGAAGAAACGGACAATCCGGCGTACGCGCTGTTTCTGCAATAGCGCATGGGCTCGGGGTCAGGCTGAGTCTGCCAGGTACCGGTTGAATTCTTCCTCAAACACCAGCTTGGTGGGATCGGTAATGTGGTCGATGTATAACCGGCCGTCCAGGTGATCAAACTCGTGTTGGAATACGGTTGCCCAGAAGCCCTGCATTTCCAGGGTCTGCGGGTTACCGTCAACGTCGGTATACCGGATACGCACGTGCTGTGGCCGCTCCACAAAACCACGCAATCCGGGCACGGATAAGCAGCCTTCCCAATAGCCCGCAGGCGTTGGATCCAGCACTTCGATGGTGGGGTTAACGAATACGGTGAGGGGCATGGCGGCTATTTCGCCGTAGCGCGTATGCCCGCCCGGAATTTCGATAATGGCCAGCCGCAGCGGCTCGTCAATTTGCGGCGCCGCCAGGCCAATGCCGCCATAGTCGTGCAGCGTGTCGACCATATCATCAAGCAAACGCTGAAAGTCGGCACTGCCCAGAACGGTAGTGTCGACGGGTTGTGCAGGCACGCGCAGGTGCGGATGTCCCATACGGATGATTTTACGAACAGCCATAGTGTCAGCCGGGAGCGTTGGCAGGCCACTCTAACACGGCGCGCTCGGTCACCACAGCATGCAGGCGTGCGTCCCAGTCAGCGGCCGGTAGCAGCGTCGGGCTTTGTTGGACCTGAAAGGCCACACCGATCAATGGTTGGTTGGCAGTGAAGTAGCGGTCGTAATAGCCGCCGCCCATCCCCAACCGGGTACCGTGATTGTCAAAGGCCACCAGCGGCGTCAGCACCAGATCGAGTGACTGGGCGTCAGCGACGGATGCGCTGGGTTCCGGTTCGCGGATGCCGAAACGGTTTACTGACAAAACGTGTTCAGGTTGCCATTGATGAAACGTCATCTGTCCTGCCTGGGGATGGATACGCGGCAGATAAATATGGTGGTGCTGTTTGCGCAACCAGGCTTCCAGGTCAACTTCGCCGTCCGTCGCCAGATAAGCCGCGATGTGCAGCTGCGTGTGCGCGCCGGTTTCGCACAGTGCGTGGCAATAGTGCGTCAGATGTTGGTAGATCGCTTGAGTTGCCGTCTTGCGCTGTTCCGGCGTCAGCTGCCGGCGTCGCTGTCGGAACGTTTTGCGCAACTGCGCCTTCAGGGAAGATTGAGTGTGGCCAGGGTCTGACATTTTAGGTCGGACTTTTCTGTATGGGACTTTTCTGTATGGGACTTTCGGTATCGGAGAAGGTGCTGTCCTGTATGTAGTTTGCTCCCGGAGATGCCGCTGATGGTTTGCCCTGAACCGTTATGGTTCAAGGCGGAGGTCTGTGCAACACCTAAGGCGACCCATCAGATTGGGTATGCACACCGGTGTTGACCCCAGAGTCTCCTAGGGTTTCTCTAACGGCTCAAGGACGCGACCAACTGGCAAACATCCCAGGAGCGGAGTCAGTATAGCCTTATTCGCGGGGGAACCAATACTTGAAAATGACGCGGAAATCTGGGTTTGAGGGCTGGTCGACGAATCAGTGTCTGCGGTCTTTACAGGTCCAGCTGTTTGTGTTGTGCCAGGGCGTGGCCGACTTTCTCACTGAGATGAGAGATGCGCTCGCTGACCACACCCTGTGTTTCTGTCAGCGTATCCTGGCCGTTGAGGAAAGCGTTGGTGATGTTCAGAGCCGCCATCACGGCAATGCGGTCCAGACCCACAACCTTGCCACTGCCGCGAATCTCCTCCATCTTCTGATCGAGGTAACGGGCTGATTTGGTTAGTGCCTCTACTTCCTCTTCAGGGCAGCTGACCTGATACTCTTTGCCGAGAATATTAACAACAACCGTGCTGACACTGGACATTAGTCTTTCTCCAACGCCTTCAAGCGGGTGATCATGGATTCAACGCGGTTTTTTGCCAGCTCATTTTTTTCGATCAGCTTGGCTCGCTCGGTTGACCAGTTTTTCTGCTGCGCGCGTAGTGCTTTGTTTTCTTTGCTGAGCACCTGTGTCAAAACCAGCAGCTCATCCAGTTGCTGCTCCAGGTGGTTAAGTTGTTCTGATTCTGCCATTGTCTTGTTCTGCCACGTGTCTGTTGCACTTTACCCTAAAAAAGCCACTGGACCTCAAAAAGCCACTGGTGCCTGGCTTTTGTTCGGTATGTAGGCGATAGTTTGCGCTGATTAATAGCCTTTGTGTAGCCCTCAATTATGTCTATCGACCTGCATGAAAAGGCGCTTTCAGCGTCTGCAGTGATTCATCCTGCAGAACTGCATGGCCTTACCTGCGGCATGGCTGCGGGCAATCCGGGCAAATTTTCTCTGCCCGACTTCATTGCCCTGGCAGGTGCGGATTCTCTTGCTGACGAGCATACAGTGACAGATTTTGTCACTCAAACCCTATTAGCTTTCGCCGCGCAGGATATGGAATTCAGCCCGCTGGTGGCCAGTGATGACGAACCCTTAACGGAGCGCTTGACCGGGTTAAGCCACTGGTGTGCTGGCTTCCTCAGCGGGTTTGCAGCGGCACTGCCGGATATGGCAGAAGGCGGGTCTGCCCAGGGCGATACAATGTCCACGCTGCCGGAAGATGTGCAGGAGATTGTCCGCGACTTTGCCAGTATCAGCCGACTTGATGACGAGCCCGACGGTGACGAGCAGGATGAAAGCTCGTTCATGGAGATTTTTGAATACACACGTGTGGCCGCGGTGTTGATCCTGGCGCTGATGTCGCCAGAGGAAGGAGCGAACGCGGATCCAGATTCTGCACAAGATCCTGACTCCGACTTTGATCGGGTGCACTGATCGTGGTGACTGAGGTATCCGTTAAAGAATTCAAAAAACGCCGCGAGCGTCTCATGAATATGATGGCGCCAGGCTCGGTGGCTGTTATACCTGGTGCGCGGTTGGTGCGCCGTAATCGCGATATCGATTATCTGTTCCGCCAGGACAGCGACTTTTATTACCTGACCGGATTTGCGGAACCAGATGCGTTGTTGGTATTGGTGCCGGGTCGTGAATTTGGTCAGGAAATACTGTTCTGCCCCGAGCGGGAAGAACACGCCGAGCGATGGGATGGTCAGCGCCTTGGGCCGGAGCGGGCCAGTCAGATGTTGCTTCTGGACGACGCCTTTCCATCAGCTGATGTGGGCGACATCTTGCCGGGCCTGCTTGAAGGCCGCGAACGCATCTACCTGACGCTGGGTGAATATCCTGATTTTGACCAACGCCTGTTGGGTTGGGTCGCGAACATTCGCAAGCGCGAAGCCGGTGGTGCACAACCTCCTGGCGAATTTGTTGAGCTTAAACACCTGCTGCATGAGCAACGTCTTTATAAGTCCGCTAAAGAGTTGCGCCTGTTGCGCCACGCTGCTGCCATTACCATTGATGCGCATAAGCGGGCTATGCAGACATGCCGGCCCGGCATGACCGAAGGTCAGCTGGAAGCCGAGCTGGTCTACGCTTTCATGCGTAAGGGTGCGCGTGTGCCGGCGTACCCCTGCATTGTTGGCGGCGGGAACAATGCGTGCGTCCTGCACTATGTGGAAAACTCAGCCGTGCTGCAGGACAACGATCTGGTCTTGATTGATGCGGGGTGTGAGTTTCAGCATTACGCTGCGGATGTGACTCGGACTTTTCCGGTTAATGGCAGGTTCAGCGAGGCGCAGCGGGAAATTTATGCCATTGTGCTGGAGGCGAATCTGCAGGCGATTGCGGCGTGCCGGCCAGGCAATCATTTTAACGCGCCCCATGAAGCTGCCGTGCGAGTCATGGTAACGGGCCTGGTGGCTCTGGGTCTGCTTCAGGG
>JBCCUW010000209.1:0-7207 GCA_039196385.1 Pseudomonadota bacterium | reverse complement strand
GATTATCGTCAACGTCACCCCTCTCGAACCCGAGTGGGACGGCCACGTGACACTGGAGTTTTCCAACACCACAACGCTGCCGGCAAAAATTTACGCCAACGAAGGTGTTGCGCAGATGCTGTTTTTCCAATCGGACGAACGTTGCGAAGTGACGTACAAAGACCGTGGTGGCAAATATCAGGGCCAGACCGGCGTCACGCTGCCCCGGCCCTAGTTAGCAATAAAGACGATCAACCGCTGGCGGGAATCAGAATTTGTCCGGTGGCTGGTTGCGCGTCTCGTTCCACAATGCGACCTATCACCACGGCGTCTTCCTCTTGTTCACCCAGTATTTCCAGCACGCGGGACTGTTGTGAGGCGGGGACCACCAGCAGAAAACCCATGCCACAGTTGAAGGTGGTCAGCATTTCCTGCTGCTCGATGTTGCCCGCCTGTTGCAACCAGGCAAACACGTCCGGCCACGCCCACGCGTCAATATCGATCACCGCTGCGTGCTCTGGATTGTTCAGCACCCTGGGTACGTTTTCGAAGAACCCGCCGCCGGTGATGTGGACCATTGCGGAGACGGTAACCTCGGGTGCCGCCAGCAACTGACGGATAGCGGAGACATAGATCCGGGTGGGTGCCAGCAGATCGTCCAGCAGGTCATGATTAGGTTGCAGATCCAGTCGCTCGAGCACTTTGCGGATTAATGAATAGCCGTTGCTGTGTGGTCCGCTGCTGGGCAGGCCGACAATCACATCGCCAATCTGCACGTTGCTGCCGTCAATAATGTTCTGTTTTTCTACGACCCCAACGCAGAACCCGGCCAGATCGTATTCTCCGGCCTGGTAGAATCCGGGCATCTCCGCGGTTTCGCCCCCAGCCAGCGAACAGCCGGCCAGCTCACAACCGCGGGCGATACCTTTGATGACACGTTCTGCGACATCCAGTTCTAATGCCCCTGTGGCGTAGTAGTCCAGAAACAGGAACGGCTCAGCACCGGTGACCAGGACGTCGTTGGCGCACATGGCAACCAGGTCCTGACCAACCCCGTCGTGCCGCTGGTAGTCGATGGCCAGCTTCAGCTTGGTGCCCACCCCATCGGTACCGGACACCAGTACCGGCTGTGTATAACCTGCAGGAATTTCGGTCATAGCGGCAAAACCACCCAGATTAGACAGCATTTCCGGACGATGGGTGGCTTTACAGGCGGCGCCAATACGGCTGACCAGCTCCGCCCCGGCGTGAATGTCAACGCCTGCATCTTTGTAGCTCAGCGAAGTGGGGCCACCACCCCGGTTATCCCCGGTAGTATTAGCGGGTTTATTTTCCGACAATCTGATTCCTTGGCTCAGCGTTCGGCGGCAGTTTAACAGTGTTGCCTAAAGCAAGTTAATCGATTACTCAGTTGGTATAGAATTCCTGCCAATTACGGCGTTCAGCCGCGTTCACAGGACGTGTACGCGACAGGAGATAAACAGCGAAAAATGAATAGACTCTCAATCAACCGCCCGTTGGTCCGCAGCATCACGCTGCTGGCCTGCGCGCTGCTTTTGGCGCCGGTTCCGGCGCAGAGCTATTCTGCCGGTTTGTGGCTTTACGAAGTGGAGGCACCGGTGGCGGCACAGAGCCAGGAGGAGCGGCAGCGGGTCGCTTCGCTGGGTCTGCTGCAGGTGTTGTCCCGGGTCACCGGTTTACGCTCGATTCCACGCAACGAAGTGGTCACGGCCGCCCTGGCCAATCCCGGCCGCTATTACAACGAGTTCGTTTTTTTTAATCAGCGTGACGAGTTACGCCGCGAACAACCGCATCTGCGCATTGTCTTTCAGCGGGATGCGGTGCTGGAGCTGGCGCGCAGCGCACGTCTGCCGATCTGGTGGAACCGTCGCCCGGACGTGATGTTGTGGGTGGTGGTGGAGACTCAGGGGCGCCGCCAGATTCTGGACAGCAACAGCACCGGGGAACTGGTGGAAGCCGTGCGCAACCATGCTGAGCGGCGGGGTTTGCCGGTGATTCTACCGCTGATGGATTTGGATGACCGTATGACGGTTTCCTCTGGAGATGTATGGGGCCGTGTGGCGGCGACGCTCGAGCAGGGTGCCCGGCGCTATGACGCAGATCTGGTCCTGGTGGGCCGGTTGCGTGCGCAAGCCGCCGGTGAGGACAGCTTCAGTTACCGGGGTGACTGGGAAGTCTGGCAGGACGGTCGTCCGTTGGTGGTCCCTGTAGAAGATAGTGCTGCTGCAACCGCGGCAGCGGTGGGCCTGGACGCGCTGGCCGATCAACTGGCGGAACGTTTTACGGTGCTGCCGCGCGGGATACGCCGGCAACAGTTTGCCATTACCGGTTTACGGGATGTCTCCGGGTACGCGGGTTTGATGACCTATCTGAGTTCGCTGGATTTCATTGAAGGGGTCAGCATTGCGTCGCTGCAAACGGACAGCCTCAACCTGCAATTGGACACCCATGCGGGTGATGATCAGTTGATCATGATGTTAACTGCAGAAGGGCGTCTGCAGCTTGACGAAAGCTATCGCGGTGCAGGTACGGGTCTGGTGTGGCGCGACTGAGACGCAACTGAGATGCACCATATCCCCAACGTCATTACCGCATTGCGCATTATCCTGGTGATACCGACCACCTGGTTGTTGTGGCAGGAGCGTTACCAGGATGCGTTGATACTTATGGCGGTGGCCGGCCTGTCCGATGCCCTGGATGGTTTTCTAGCGCGTCGCTTCAACTGGATGAGCAAGTTGGGCGCCACGATGGACCCGCTGGCGGATAAGCTGCTGGTTGCCGCGATGTTTGTGGTGTTCACCCTGCAGGGTCACATTCCCATCTGGGTGGCAGTCATTGTCCTGGTGAGGGACTTTACTATTGTGGCCGGGGCCGGCGTGTACAAACTGCTGTATGAAGAAGTAGAGATATCGCCAACTTTTGTCAGCAAGGCCAATACTGCCATGCAGATTGTCATGTTGCTGCTGTTGATGGTCAGCCTGTTGCCCTGGCCGGGTATTGCGCCGGTGGCGCGGCAGCTGGTTGATCCATACTGCTTTTATATTCTCGCTGTGCTGGGCGTCAGCTCGGGGGTGGACTACATCTTTACCTGGGGCTCCAAGGCTTACCGCCAGGGCAAACAACGCAAGCTGTATAAACACGGTCGGGGCGCCTTCCGTAAACCTCAGTAATCAGGCGCGAGTAAAGACAAGTACAAAGCATGAGTAGCGACCCTAATCAGCTGACACTGGCCATAGACCGACCCCATCAGCAGCGGTTGGACAACTTTGTTGTGGGGGATAATGCAGAATTGCTGCAGGCGTTGAAGCAGGTGAATGCCGATTTCAGCGCGTTCTGGATTTTTGGCGCCACGGGCAGCGGTCGCTCGCATCTGCTGCGTGGCTGTTGCCATCGCAGCGAGCAGGTGGGTGAACCCGTGACTTACGTGGGCTGTGCGGATTATTTGGCTGCGCACGGCGCGTTGGATGCTGACGCACTCCTGGGTCAACTGCGGCATGCAGCCGGTTATGGCCAGCTGGTAGCGGTGGATGACGTGCAGTGGATACTGGGCCGTGGTTCGTTGGAAGAAATGTTGCTGGCCGTTTATCAGCGCCTGCTGCATAGCCGTGGACGACTGCTCGTCAGCCATACCCAGCCGGCGACGGCCACGGACTTCGCCATGGCCGATTTGAACTCACGCATGCGCAGTCTCATGCACTTCCACATCAGCCCCTTAAATGATTCGCACAAGGCTGAGTTGCTGCGCGCCCGGGCGGACAGCCGCGGTTACGAATTGTCTCATTCGGTGTTGAATTACTGGCTGAGCCGTGGACCCCGTGACATTGGTGCGCTGCTGCGCGATCTGGATGTGCTGGACCGAGCCTCGCTGGTACACAAACAACGGGTGACCGTGCCGTTGCTGAAACAGGTGTTGGGCTATTGAAACACGTGCTGGTTGTGGGTGGTGGTACTGCGGGTCATGTGGTGCCGGCGATACCGGTGATGCAGTTGCTGCTGGAGCAAGGCCACAGGCTGAGTTTTGTCGGTAGTCGCAGCGGCCTGGAACCTGCGCTGTTAAGTGACGTAGAGCTGACCTATCACGGTATTGCCACGGGCAAACTGCGGCGTTATTGGTCCTGGCAGAATCTGATGGATGTGTTTCGGGTTGGCCTGGGTACACTGCAGGCGTTGTGGCTGCTGATGCGCGACCGCCCGCATGTGGTGTTCTCCAAAGGTGGTTTTGTTTCTTTCCCGGTGGTTTTTGCAGCCTGGCTGTTGCGCATACCCGTAGTGGCGCACGAATCAGATCTGTCCCCCGGGCTGGCCAACCGCCTGGTATTGCCCTTTCTGCGGACTTTGTGCACCAGTTTTGCTGAAACGGCGGACAACATTGCAAGCGACAAATTCCGCGTATTGCATACCGGTACGCCGATTCGGCCGGACATTCTGCACGGTGACGCGGGGCGCGGTCGTGCGCAGCTGGAAATCAACAGTGACAAACCACTGCTGGTGATCACCGGCGGTAGCCTGGGTGCGGATGTGCTCAATGACATTGCCCGTGCCGCGGCGGCGGAGCTGGCCACAACTTACGCCGTTCTGCATGTCTGCGGCGCTGGCAAAACCGTCAGTTTGCAGGTGCCCGACTATCAACAACGCGAGTACATCAGCGAAGGTTGGGGCGATATTCTGGCGGCGGCGGACGTGGTGGTCTCCAGGGCGGGTGCAAACGCGCTGTTTGAACTGCTCGCGCTGGGTAAGCTGAATCTCCTGGTGCCGCTGCCGAAGGCCAGTTCGCGAGGTGATCAGTTGGAGAATGCAGCGTTTGCCGAAGCCCAGGGCTATAGCGCTGTTGTCGCTCAGGAAACGCTGAATCCGACCGGTCTGGTCGAGGCCCTGCGGACACTGCAGGGCCGACGCGCTGAATACCAGCGTCAGTTAGCGACTTTCGAGTGTCCCCCTGCTGCCACTGCTATCGCGGCGGAGATCAACAGATTTCTCTAGTGCGGTTTTGCCGAGGCCCGTGCCCAGGGCGCTGCGGCTAGTCTCGCTCGGCCAGAAATTTCTGCGGATCGCCGTTTTCGTACAACCCGACCATGCCGGTGTTCTGGCTGGAACCATCATAGGCCGCGTAACCCAAGACAGCTTGTAGCGCAGCAGGCAGTGTTTTCACGGTTGCGGGCGACAGATTGAGATAGCTGTTTTCCACCGGGCGTAACCAGCCAGCACAAAACGAAATGGAGAAAGCGCGGCGCGGCTGATCGCTGACGTTGGCGCCACCGCCATGGATGGTGTCGCCGCGAAACAGGACCATATCACCGGCTTGCATCACCGCGTGAGTCACCGCGTCAGGCAGTGCGTCCGGCGCTAGTCGCCAGCTATGCGGCGCAATGGCCGTGGCGCCGTTGGCTACTGTAAATTCGTCCATGGCGATGATGGCATTTACGATTACCGGCTGTTCCGGAAAGGTGGCCGGCCACGAGTCAGAATCTCGATGCAGAAACTGCGCGGGTTCGCCAGGATTAATTTGAATAATCTCTGCAGCATTCAGCAGCACCGAGGTGGCGCACACCGTGCGGCTGGCCCAGTCCAGTAAGGCCGGGTGGCCAATCAGCGCAGCGCTGTCCGGGGCTTTTTCGATCACGCCGTGCAGACGGATGGTATTGAGGCCGAGAAATTTGTCGTACTGGGAAGAACCAGTCGCCGGGGCGGGGTCGTATTGACTGTGCAGGTAGTTGTCCACCTGCTGATTTAACCGGTTCAGCGCCTTCGGTGTGACAAAACCCTGCAGTACCACACCGCCAATGTCCGCGATGGCCGCGTCAATGGCGGACCAGTCGTAAGGAGGGCTGAACTGAGGCAGCGCCGGAGCGCGCGGTGTATCAGATAAATCTGCTGACGAGGTTGGCTGGCTCATAGCTGTTCCAGGCTCAAATTTGCTGACAGGTGTAACAGATCAAGCGGTTCAAATTCAAGGGCAGGTTCAAGGGCATGTTCAAGGGCATGAAATTCATTCAGCGCCAAGTGCAAATTTTTTCAGGCTAGCAAACGGGTACGGCGCAGGCCGTGCCTTGACATTGCCGCAGCCGAGCCCTAAGTTGCGCGCCTCGTTTTTGTCCGCAGATGCCCAGCATGTATAAAGTCCGCACCTATAACGCCATTGCGCAATCCGGTCTGGATCGATTTGATCCCGCAAAATACAGTATCTCCGCAGATCTGGCTGAGCCGGACGCGCTGTTGTTGCGCAGTCACAAGCTGTCGGTAGATGAGTTGAACCCGGAGCTGCGCGCTATCGCCAGAGCCGGAGCTGGCGTGAACAATGTGCCGGTGGAGGCCTGTTCGGAGCGCGGCATAGTCGTGTTCAATACTCCCGGTGCGAACGCCAATTCTGTGAAAGAGCTGGTACTCACCGCGTTGTTGCTGGCCTCCAGAGACGTCTATGGGGGCATCAGTTACGTGCGCAGCCTGGCCTCGGTGACGGACGAAGCAGAGCTGAACAAGCTGGTTGAAGCGGAAAAGAAACGTTTCAAGGGTTCCGAGCTGGTGGGCAAAACCCTCGGGGTTGTGGGTCTGGGTGCAATCGGCTCTTTGGTGGCCCGGGTGGGTCTGGATATGGGCATGCGCGTGGTGGGTTTTGATCCGGCGTTGTCAGTCGAAGCTGCCTGGCGGGTGCCCGCTGAGGTAGGGCGCATGGAAAATCTGCCCAGCCTGTTTGCCCAGGCGGATTTTGTCAGCCTGCACGTGCCTTTGCTGCCGGCCACAGAAGGTATGATCAACGCGGCCAGTCTGGCGGCATTCAAACCCGGCAGCGTGCTGCTGAACTTTGCCCGGCAACCGATTGTGGACACCGAGGCGCTGGTGGCTGCCCTGGGCAACGGGCAGGTGGGTCGCTATGTGGCAGATTTCCCCGTGCCTGGTCTGATCGACCATGAGCGGGTCATGCTGACCCCGCATCTGGGTGCTAGCACGGCGGAATCTGAAGAGAACTGTGCGTTGATGGCAGCAGATCAGCTGATGGATTTTCTGCAGACGGGCAGCATTCGCAATTCGGTTAATTTTCCGGCGCTCAGCGCTGAACTGGCCAATGGTTATCGTCTGGCGGTGGCTAACCGCAACATTCCCGGCATGCTGGGTCAAATGACGTCACTGCTGGCAGAGCGCAAAATTAACGTGATCGATCTGTTCAACAAAAGCCGCGACGATGTGGCGTACAACCTGATTGATCTGGAGG
>JBCCUW010000208.1:0-7217 GCA_039196385.1 Pseudomonadota bacterium | reverse complement strand
GCACAAAATCGACGACTGGATGGTGACGCTGCGCCGCCGCGCAAAGGGTGAAGAAGATGAGTGACCGGCAAGGACCACAGCTGAAGGACCGGGAACGACAGACACCATGAAAAAACTCTTACTCATCAGCGGCGTTTTGATCACCCTGCTGCTGGTACTTGGGGTGATTGGACTGCGCTTTATGGGCATTTCCGTGACCGACCCAGGGCCTATCCTGCGCACTGGTACGGCGTTGGCCGCCAAGCTGGCCTGTTCCGCCCACCACCTGACGGGGATGCCCGAAAAGGCCGCCAGCGAAGAGATTTATTCCTACGTACCGTTGGGCGATTGGTTGCGCGTGGATTACAGACGCGACAACCGTCTCGTGGCTGCCACTCTAATGCGCACCAGTACCAAAACCGCCACGTATCGCCCGGGCCTGGGCTGCACCATCAACAACGGCGACACCAGCGCCGTGGACGCACTTGTTGTGGCGCCGCTGCCCGCTGAAGTTACAGCACCCTGGCCGGCAGGCAATATGGTGGACAGTATCAACCCGGGCATGCAAACACTGGCTGACAGCATACTACAGCGCGACAACGCGGCCGGTTACAACACCCGGGCAATCGCCGTCGTACATCAGGGCAAACTCGTGGCAGAAGCCTACGCGGACGGATTCAACAGCGAGTCGCAGTTGATGGGCTGGTCCATGGGCAAAAGCCTGACGTCCACCATGCTCGGCCATCTGGCGTACCGCGGACAACTCGACGTCAACGAAAACAACCTGTTCGCGGACTGGCAGAACGACCAGCGCGCCACCATTACGCTGCAGAACATGCTGCAGATGACCAGCGGCCTGGACTTTAACGAAGCTTATGTAGCTGGCAGTGACGCCACCCGCATGTTGTTTACCGCCAACAGCAGTGCTGCAGTTGCCTTAGCAAGCCCGGCTGCACACATGCCCGGCCAACACTTTGCCTACTCTTCCGGCACAACCAACGCGCTGATGCAATGGCTGTCGAATCGCCTGGGCGGGCACCAGGCCCTGCTGGATTTTCTGGTACAACGTATTTACCAGCCCCTGCACCTGCACCACACAACGTTTGAAGTAGACCCCAGCGGCCTGCCGGTGGGCAGCTCCTACCTGTACGCGTCAGCCCGGGACTGGGCGCGCATGGGCCAGTTGTGGCTGAACCGGGGCACGCTGAATGGCAGCCGCCTGCTCAGCGAAGCGTGGGTGGACGCAGCCACCCAACCCAACCCCAGCGAGAATTTCCAAGCCTATGGGTATCAGTTTTGGCTGAACCGGGGCAACGGTGATCTACGCTGGCCTGAGCTACCCGCTGATACTTACGCCATGACAGGCAACCGTCAGCAGAGTGTGGCGATTATTCCATCGAGACAAGTTGTGCTGGTACGACTGGGCTGGACTGCAGGACGCTATCCGATGACCACCAACTACCGCACGCTGCTGGACGGCCTCGCGGGGCATGCCGGTCTTGATAGCCCTGCTGACGTCGCCAACTGAGCCAAGCCGCTACTTCGCCGGATCGCCAGATCGCCAGATCGCCAGATCGCCAACTTAACGACTCCGCGGATGCATGATGTCCCACACGGAGATGGCAAGACAGGCGTAGATAGGCTATATGTATGTGCAGATCTGATCTTTTTTGGGGGGGAGAGATAGACCATGCATCACCTATGCAGATTTGCACCAATATTTGGTGCTTCACTGTTCGTAGTTTCAATGGTTTTGCCATTCAGTCCTGGCGCCAGCGCAGAAACTGAAGGGGAAGCCACCACACCTTATTCCCCCGCATACGCACAGGACTACCCCAAAAACGTGTACTGGGGCGACACACACCTGCACACGCGTAACTCCGCTGACGCCTACTCGTTGGGAAACATGAACCTGACACCGGCGGATGCTTACCGGTTCGCCATGGGCCAGCCAGTTACCGCCCACAACGGCATGCAGGTACAACTGCGCCAACCCCTGGACTTTCTGGTCGTAGCGGATCACGCGGAATACCTGGGGGGTTACTACCGCTTCAACGTGGGTGACCCACTGGTTGTGAACACGCGGGCTGGCCAACAGTGGGCGCAATACCTGGCGGAAGGTAATCCAGTTGCGTTGATCAGAGCATTCACCGCCAGCATGGACGATCCGGAAAACAACTATCCATTTCCGGAGAGCACACGCCGGGACATCTGGCGCGATGTGGCCCAGACTTCTGACGACTACAACCGGCCCGGGCAGTTCACCGCGCTGACCGGTTACGAATGGACGTCGATGATCAACGGCAACAACCTGCACCGGGTGGTGGTGTACAAGGACAGTGCTGACAAAGTGGCTCAGCTGCCGCCGTTTTCCGGTCAGGACAGTCTGGACCCCAGAGATCTGTGGCAGGCGCTGGCCAACTACGAAGCCACCACCGGCGGTGAGGTACTGGCGATCCCCCACAACGGCAATCTGTCCAACGGCATGATGTTCCCGGACAAAACCGTGGACGGTGAACCGATTGACGCGGACTACGCCAAAATGCGCGCCCGCTGGGAACCCGTGTATGAGGTCACCCAGGTAAAAGGTGACGGTGAAGCCCACCCGTTTTTGTCGCCCAACGATGAGTTTGCCGACTACGAAACCTGGGACTGGGACAATATCGGGCGCACCGAAAAGAAAGAAGACTGGATGCTGAAACACGAGTACGCACGGGGCGCATTAAAGCTGGGTTTGCAGTATGACGCCGACCTGGGCGCCAACCCCTACAAATTCGGCATGATCGGCAGCACCGACGGACACAACAGCATTTCCACCACCCAGGAAGATAACTTTTTCGGCAAGTTCCCGGAATCAGAGCCTGGTCCCGAACGCACCGAAAACGCCATGGCCGGCAACCAGCTGTGGCAGAACTGGCGCATCGTCGCCTCCGGTTACGCCGCCGTGTGGGCCACGGAAAACACCCGTGCGTCCATATTTGACGCCATGAAGCGTCGCGAAGTGTATGCCACCACCGGTTCGCGTATTACGGTACGCTTTTTCGGCGGCTGGGATTACGGCGACGACGACGTACTGGCGCCAAATTACCTCGACCGGGCCTATGCCGGCGGGGTACCGATGGGCGGCGAGTTGCAGGACGCCCGCCGTGGCCAGGCACCGCGCTTTATCGTGATGGCGGGTAAAGACCCGGACGGCGCTAATCTGGATCGCGTTCAGATCATCAAAGGCTGGACCGACCGCAGCGGCAAATCTCATGAAAAAGTTTATGACGTGGCGTGGTCTGGAGAGCGGCAACCCGATCCCGATTCCGGCAAATTACCCGCCGTGGGCAGCACGGTGAATGTTGCCGAAGCGACGTACGACAACAGCATCGGCGCCGCCCAACTGGGCGTGGTGTGGCAAGACCCGGACTTTGACCGCAGGCAGCGCGCATTTTATTACGTGCGGGTGCTGGAGATCCCCCGGCCCCGCTGGACCGCGTATGACGCCAAGTACTTCAACCTGAAACTGCCGGACAGTGTACCCATGGTCATTCAGGACCGTGCCTATACCTCACCAATCTGGTATACGCCTTGACCCTGTTGAGAGAGGACCTCTGATATGCAAGAAAACCGTTGCGTGGTGCTGGCATCACGGCCCCAGGGTGTGCCGGTGGAAGACAACTTCCGCGTGGAAACACGCCCCGTACCGGCATTGGCAGACGGGCAAATAGGCTGCAAGAACATCTTTATTTCGTTGGACGCGGGTTTTCGCAACTGGATGGACGAAGGCAGCGGCGACAACGTGCTGCCCGCCATGCCGCTGAACGAACCGGTCATGGGACTGACGCTGAGTGAAGTAAAGGAGAGCCGTCACCCCGACTACCAGGCGGGTGATATTCTGATGGCAAGGTTTGCCTGGGAAGAATACACAGTGACTGATGCAGGCGACTTTATTTCGCCCATCCGCAACGTGGCCTACCCGCTCGACTACTATCTCGGTGTGCTGGGCGACACGGGTTTGTCCGCTTACTTCGGTTTAACGGATTATGGCGCCATTCAAAACGGCGAAACCGTGCTGGTGAGCGCGGCCGCCGGAGCAGTAGGCAGTATCGCCGGGCAGATTGCGCGCCACTACGGCGCCCGCACCGTGGGCATCAGTAGCGGTGCTGAAAAATGCCAGCGCCTGATTGACGAACTGGGTTACAGTGCAGCCATCGACCGCAACAGCGACGATGTTGACGCCGCCATGGCGGCGGCGTGCCCGGATGGCATTGACGTATATTTTGACAACGTGGGTGGCCCGCTGCTGGAACATGTGCTGAACCACATTAATGAAGAAGCCCGGATTCTGTTGTGTGGATCAGTGGCCACCTACAACAACAGTGCGCCCACACCCGGCCCCAGCAACCTGTTTCAGCTGACCACCAAACATGCCCACATGCATGGATTTATGACCCACCTGCAGCTGGACCGCTACGACGACGCCCGGGCAACCCTGGCAGGCTGGATCAAAGACGGTCACCTGATTGTGCATGAACACCGTCTGCAGGGTATCGACAATGTTGGGCGGGCGTTCTGTGACTTGTTTGCGGGCAGCAATTTCGGCAAAACCATCGTTGAACTGTAAACTCAGGACACCGGGTCGACGCTGAACCCCGCCTGGGGAAAGTGGTTGTAGACAGGTCCCGTTTCAGGCGTTTCCCGCGCAATGACCACTTCCTGGTGATCGCTGGCCACCAGTTCACCCGCGACCGGAATACAACCGTAGTCCACCGGCGTCACGCTGACCTGTTGCCCCGACGCAAACGCAAAGTTCGGCGCCGGGGTGAGTGCGGGCAATTCTGGTAGTGCGTTAAGCGCGGCCTGTAGCGCTGCATCGCCGGTGCTTTCATTCATATCACCATGACCAAACGCCGCCATGCGCGCATACCAGGCCTGCACCTGGCTGTAGCCGTCCAGCAGCGGTGCGTTAACCGGATTGTTTTTGAGGAACCACAGATTGTGGTAGACGGAGAAGTCAGCAATGCAGGGACGGTCACCCATGAGGAATTCAGCACCGGCGAGACCACTCTCCAGTTCGGTGAGCGCGTGATCCAGATATGCCAGCGCTGCCTGGGGACTGAGCGAAGCAATGGGCGCGTCCCCGCTGAGTTCTGCGCGATCTTTGGCAAACGCTGCTGCCTCTTCTTCGCTGAAGTTCCCCATCATCGCGACGAGGGCTTCGGGACGGAAATTGAGCGCCACTGTGACGCGAAACAGTGTTGTGTCTGCCCAGTCGGCAGTGCGGTGCGCGGCAAAACCCAACTGCTCTGGATACAGCCCCGTGTCCCCGGTCAGCCGGGCCAACGCACGGCAGATGATCTTGGTGTCTGAATAAACGTTGGCGTCAATCTGCAGCACCGGAGTGCGACGATAGCCGCCGGACAAGGGCATGAGTAAAGGGCGCGGCATGATGCTGGAGATCTCTACCGACTGCCAGGTCAGCTGATAGTAGCCCAACAGGGCGCGAATTTTTTCCGAAAACAGCGAAGCCGGATAGTGGTGTAGATAGATCATGGTGGTCCTTAGATCGAGGAAAATGATGTGCGGGGAGTCTCCCAGACAAGGCGGGGGATGTCATCCCCCTGGACACACACGAGCCTACTCAACTCGCATAACTTGCATTTACACAGCCCACTAAATCGCGTCTAATATTTTTTGTTGGTTTTCCAAAAAAATAGGAGTATAAAGACCCAACCGATCATCTAACAAATGACTAAAGTTTTATGAAAAACGTGATCGCAATTCTAATCCTAGCCTCCTTTGGTCTCGGCGGATACCTTTATTTCAAAGACACAACTGCGACAGCCCTAAGGCCAGACCACTCCGACATTCCATCTGTTTCATATACATCTGCGCCCAGGATCGATGACAGGGAACACAAGAATAGCGAATCGTTAGTCACAGCCACTTTCAAACCCAAGCAAGTGAGCTTTTTGCAACTCGCCGAAGATCCTACCTTTGACGATTGGTCATTTTACGGCAGTGGCGCCTTTTCGGACGAAGACCGAGAGCAATACGACCGCTTTCATATAGAGCCTTACAACCCATTTGTAGATTGAGTTTGTGAGGTCACCGTTGAAACAGAAGGTCTTGATCTGATCGAACATACGACGTGCACCTACCAGCGCGAGCGTGTTGCCCACCCATACTACGCCTTGGACACCGACGAATTGATTGAGATTGCGGAATTTGAGCCGCTGGCAGCCGTGATACTGGCTCGCGATCAAAATCCAGACGCCAACACCAATCACAATGAGCGCTGGATTCTTCAAGCGGTCGCACTGAGCGGAAAGCCGGGTCCGCTGATGATGCTGGCCGCCAGCCAAATCGTTGAGACGCATGAGCGCGGCGAGTCACCCGGTGATGTCAAAACAGTCAAACATCACAAGCGCCTGATGAACCGCTATGTTTTGAACGAGATTGCACACCGCATGGGGGACCCGCGAGCGCGTCCAGACTACTGGCAGCAACAGTTGGGACACGAAGCCCTGACAGAAGCTGAAGCAATGGTGATCACCACGTTAAGACAGTTAGGTGATCTGCAATACCAGAAGCGAGGCGTAAATGAATTTGAACCGCCTATAGATATTGAGCAGTCAGATGCGTAAGCACATCTGCGCCGCACTGGTCAGGCAATCTTTGTCTTCGGTCGCAGCTGCTGCCACCTACAATATTGCCTGCTCGGAGTGCAGAGCAGGAAACGCCACTGATGTTGGAAATTTTGCATACAACCAGGCATTTGGCGTGGATCGCTGGATCAGTTGGAAAAACGCGGATGTCATGAACGTGACAACCGTGGGCAATGTAACATATCGCGTCGACTTAAATTTCAATGTCAATTACCAGAACACAATAGGCTTCAGTTCTTGTTTCTTAGGGATTTGCATCAATTTTGGAATTCCAAACTACCTCGGCACAGTGAACGTTTCTGTATGGAAAAATGGTGTGGATGTAAAAAACTACAACCTTCTGCTACAGCCGAGGACCTACCACGTCGGCCCAAGCAATTCGAGTACGCAAGCTCAGCCCGTGCACCCAAATAACGCGAATGTGAATTCGACGCAGCAGCAACTCCTGAACATCCGGAACATCAACCCTAGTTTGCCGCTTGGTTGGGGCGTATTTCCACCGCACAGCATCTGGGCTTTGACCGGCTACGCACCCAGCTTGGGTACACCCGTGTTCACGTTTACAGACTGCGCATGGTCGGATCT
>JBCCUW010000207.1:0-7224 GCA_039196385.1 Pseudomonadota bacterium | reverse complement strand
GTAAACATCTCCCAATGCTTCCCAGCCGAATAATTCAGCAATATCAGCATACTTAGAGGAACCACGCGAACTGTATTTACGTAGGTATCCCGGCATAGCACCGTTGTTACCTTCATAGGCTTCATCTCTGAAATCCGTGTTGAGGTCAACATCATAGTATTCTTCGCGGGTCATCCACATCATTGCGGCCTCCAAGCGGTCAAGTCGACGTCGACTTGAATACTTTACTGCCTCATCAACGTTCAAGTTGCGTCCGAATTGCATCAACATATTGAACCAATCCGGTGAAGTTTCGCTCTCCTGTCCAATCAGCGGCATGCGCAGGCCATGACCCATTTCGTGGAACCATTGTTGAACGTAATTACTTCGGTGGAATAGAGGGTCGGTCACCTTCAGAACATCATCCCCTGCTGTGTCGCTATACAACGCAGCAAAGGCTGGGAAATGAGTTGGGTAACCACCGCACGCGCACGGCGCCTGACTATCCACTACTATGTGCATCGCTCGAGGTCGCCTCATTGTGCTTGTCTGGGCATAGCGTCCCGTGGCCACGGTCACTTGATCCCACATGCTGTCCCAGGTACTCATCACATCAGCGGGGCTGGGCACCTGCTGAGCCACACGAGTTGGAACTGTCAGCAACTGACTGTCCGACTCCATATCGGTCCAAGGCACCAAAGTTGTCGCGGACATCATAGACTGCCACTGACGATTCGTCGTTGCCGACGTGCCGCTAAGCCGGTTCTCGGTTTGGAAGCGATAATCATAATAAGGTGCCGCGACCACACCCCCAGACACCTCAAGCTCCAACGCCCCCAACTGACTACCGGCCGGTACGGCAACATAGATGCCACCACCAAAGGGGTTAGCCACTGTCACACAAGATCCATTCTGGTTGGCAAACGAAAACTCCGTCGCTATCTTATGGAAGCGATTGGTTCGTTTATGCGATTGAAAAGCGCGGTGTGCACCAACATAGACTTGCACATCTGCGCTCCTGACATCTGTCTCTCTATCGCTGCTTACACAGACTTCAGCGGCCCGACCTGCCATCGCCCAATAGCCAGTCGGCCGGTGGGCAACGGAACCAGATCCTGTAGCCCGATAGGGGACATATGTTCCATCCACCACCACCGTAAAAGCATTGTCCTTACTGATGGTTTCGCTAGGCGGGTTTTGCACCAGTCCTGGAAATACACTACGTGCTTCGTAGGCGAGCTCAGAAACCTGACCCACATCAGCGTCACTAAAGTGTTTAACTAGGATATTCTGCTGAAGGTGAAACAATACCCGACTGAGACCGTCCAATTCCTCGACATCAATCTTACGCCGCCGGTTTTGAAACAGTGGTGTTTTGGCCTGCTCGTACGCGTCCATGTAATTATCAATTGCGGATTTCACGGCAAGGTCTGAGAGGTAGTGAAATTGCGTATACCGCCCAAGGTAACTCTCTACCGTTGCAGCATGCGTTTCGACCTGTGACCTACTCACCCCTGTTGGCTCGTTAACATAACTAGTCAGCGCGTCCAAAGCGCTCACCAAGCCTGACTTGGCCTCCAACGACTCCGCGAGTAATGTGTTGGCAACGCGTAGATAATCAATATCCAGCTCACCGTCCATTCGATCATTCAAACCCACTTTGGCCGACGTGCCTCCGACAAGCACATTCGCCAGGCGATTCTTCGCGGGATAAAGCAAATCATCCCAACGATATTTATTCAGCACGCTTTTTTGGAACAATCGAGGCACGTCTGAGCCAATCTGGATATTAGCGGTCAGTAGAGGTGGCCGGGGGAGTTCGGTCATATCCAAAACCAGCTCAAGATCTATCCAATCGCCCACGTTAATGTCGCGCGCCAGCACTATTTTGTTGGTGTGATTCTTCTTGGCAGCATGCTGATCAAGCCTTTTGTCCACCGCATCACTGAACACAATTTCAAGGCTAGTACTACCACTATGATTGTTGCGCAGACGCAGGCTGATCCCGCCGCGATATTCAGCTTTTCGTGCGCCGACTAAATCAAAAATATATTTTTCATCTATTTCGTTGGCGCCACCGAGCGGCGAATTGAGCTTAAATCGACTCTCCACTCGAACGAGACTGTTTGCAACAATGCTCTCAGCTATTGCTCCTTGCTGAAGCTTCACACCATAACCCGGCTGCAACCGAATGGCCTTGCCCGAACCCCCGGCCTCAGCCGAGGTATATACCGGCCCCGCAGGTTTGTTATCTCCATAGTATGCGTTAAGGTGCTTGTTCTTAGTGATACTTCGCCAATTACCGGTCCCCTGGCCGGTGCCCTGGTTAACCAAGTCGTCACTAAAGTCCAGGTTGACGACATAACTCTGGGCAAAAGCACCTGAGCTACCCAGAATCAGCACACAAACACATAACAGGCGAACTGCTTTCTTAAAACCGCGCCTAGGGGCTAGTACGCTGAACACTGCATTTACGTGGGCTCTATTAATCTTAAACATTTCTGTTCTCTCCAAAGCTTTAAACTGCACCAGGGCCTGACTGGTGCCTGTCTGAGTGTTAGAGGGCAACCTATTCACAGTTTATCTTTCCATAAACCACGGTTCCCATTGATGACATTCTCCAATTCACCGTTTCAAACGGATCAAAACTCAACTGACAATTGATGCTGGTAACTGCTGCGGCATGATCTGAGCCAACGATTTTCATCATCACGCGACGGGGATTTGATGAGCCTTCCACCAACTCCGCTAAATGGTTGGCGGTGAGCGCAAACCCGTCCGCATCATCCAGAGCGCGGTAATAGTCGACCTCAAATAATAATTGCCCATCAACATCCTGAAACAGAAAGTTAGTTTCATACCCCCCGTCCTCTTCCATGCAAAAAACGAGCTTAAACTCCGCATCTGGCAGCAGGTGGTTTAACAAGCACGATGCGTCTGAAGCCGTTCTGTCGACCACATCCAGCGGATGTATTTCAATCAACGCTTCGTGGGGGCCATGCGAAACTTCTACGGCAGCCCGCTCCCCATCTATCGAGGCTGCCACTGATTGGCACATCCCCAGACTGAACACGACAGGCAACCACCTGAACCATGTACTGATGTCAATATCACGCTTTTCCACAAGAACACTCCTTCCATAAACAAGGTAGCGAACAGTACCCAGCCGGGCTTGGCGCGTAACAACGGATTTCTAACGAGCTTGCTAATAAAACGTGAAGCAGTACGCAGGAACGTGCAGCGCTAACTGGTAGTCATAGTCAGGCGTGATGGTAAAGAAACTTATTCTTCTCGCTTTATCTATTTCTAACTATTAGATAAAGTGGATTTAGACAGATAGAGAAATACACTTGCAATCAGACCAGTACTCAACGGCAGTCAGCCACCAGCGGACTGCATTCTCTACCGCTTTACAAAGACTCGTCGGGGCTGTCAGCCGCATCCACCGCTGCTTCAGCCTTTTCCATCATCACCGGGGACATCATCTCCACCGGCGGATTCGGCTCCCGATTCAACAGCAGCTTGGTGACATCCGGTCGAGCATAGTGACCGGCAGGATCTGCGGCGGCTTTCGCCAGGGTAATATCAGACAGGTCCAGTTCCGCAATCACCAGGCCTTCTCGATCATGCGGCACAGGCTCACCCAGCGGCGTGCCATCGGGCCCGAAGATGGCTGACGCTCCACCCCCCAGTGGAATGAGCTCTGCCTGTTCCGACGTGACCGCCAGCGTATCGTGAATATCCTGTGTCATAACACTGGTGGCAGCCAGCACAAAACACTGCCCCTCAAGGGCATACACTTGTGAAGCAGCACGGTTCGCCTCGGGTCCTAACGCATAAGCTTTGCCTTGGTACAGCGACAGCGTGGGCCAGGCTGCCGCGTGGACCTGTTCACCCATCGAATACATGGCGTACTTACTCAACGGCTGCAGGTGTTCCCAGCAGCACAGTGCGCCCAATTTACCGAGCGCAGTGTCGTGCACCGCGAGATTTGATCCGTCTCCATCACCATAAATAGTACGTTCCACATGCGTGGGCCGCAGTTTTCGTCGATGCGCGATTACCTCGCCATCGCTACTGAACAGGCTTTGTGCCAGATAAAGCGTGCCGCCAACCCGTTCGCTATAACCAAGGACAACGTGCATGCTGTTGCGTTTTGCGGCATCAGCGATACGTTGCAGTTCCGGGCTGTCACGCTCGATCGAATTGTCATGGTAAGCCTGCACAAACTGCATACCCCAAACCGGCGGACCTAACCACGCCCAATAGGGATAACCCGGAATCCAGGCTTCGGGGAACACCAGCAGTTCAACATCTGCCCGCCCAGCTTCGTTGATGATCTCCACTGCCTTGTCAATGCCAGCGTGTACATCGTGCATGATCGACGCATGTTGCACCGCAGCAGCCAAAAACTTGGGGTGGGAAACGGACATGAAAACTTCCTCTGGTCAGACCCGGTTCAGGCTACTCGCCGCCGAAAAACCGAAAAGTCAGATACCACTCGCGCGGCCGTGAATAATTGCCATCGATGACTCCGGCGCCGGGCTGCCGAAAACCGGAGACAAGATACCGCTCGTCAGTCAGGTTGGTACCACCCAGGACCACTTCCCACGCGCGGCTGGCGCTGGCGTATGTTAACGCCGCATTCACCAGGCCGACGCTATCCGCAAACAACTCGGGGGTGTTTTCTGCATCATTCGCCTGTTCGTCACGATACGCATAGTCAGCACGGATTGACCAGGTCCCTTCCGTATTGGTGGGCAGGTCGTAATCCACGGTCAGCGTGTAGGTATACTCCGGGGTGTTGTTAAATTCAAAATTCTCCTGCAATACCGCGCCTGCTTCGAGTTCGGTGTATTCAGCATCGAGATAGCCCAGAGCGCCACTGATCGTGAGGTTTTCTGTGGCGAGCCATGCAAAATCCACTTCCACGCCACGTATCTCCGACTGTGCGGCGTTTTCAAAAAACGGTGACAAGCCTCTTTGTACGGTAATCTGCAGGTCTTCGTAATCGGTAAAGAATACCGCCGCATTCAAACGCAAGCGGCGGCCTGCCAGCTCCGACTTCCAGCCAAGCTCGTAAGTAGTGGCAATCTCTTCATCAAACTCCGGCGCCGCTAAAATCGGCAAGGTAGCGCGGGTTGTCCATCCACCACTCTTAAAGCCTTCTGAATAAGAAAGATAAGTCAGAATGTCGTCTGTCAGCCGATATTCCACACCCAGTTTAGGAGACAGGTTGTTAAACGTTCGCCGATTTGTCCCTGCCGGAAAATACAGAGTAGGGTTAGTTGGATCAGGAAACGCTTCAGGTGGTAAACCCAGGAAGCTGGCAAACGCATTCAGGTCCTGCTGGCGCCCCTCAAATTCTTTTTCTTCCCTGGTAAATCGCAAACCGGCGGTGATGCTGAAACGTTCCGTAAGCGCGTAGTTCACGTGCCCAAATACCGCATAAGCTTCATTGTCCAGATCATTGGGACCAAAGATCTGCACAAGCCCACCACCGAAGATTGGGTAGTCCACCAACAACCCATCTTCCTGAAAGTAGTACAAGCCAACCAACCAGCTTAAGTCACCGTCCAGGCTCAACCCACTCAACTGGAACTCCTGGGAGACCTGAGTCTGATCCATTTGGAACGACGTATCGTTGATCACTTGCGGCGCACCATCGACGTCGGTGCCAAAGTAAGTATCGATAGAGCGATAGGCGGTGATGGATTTGAAGTTGATGTTATCGTTCACTGCCCAATCCACGGTGATGGACGCCCCTTTGGCCTCTACTTTGGAAAAGTTGGCACCGGCACCAAAGCTGGTGTCTTCACTGCCGGTAATAAACTGATTGCCATAAACCAGACGATCATTGGTATTGGTGCCGTCGAGATTCACCCCCGCTAGAGCGCCACCCACCACACTGCGCTGGGCATCACAAAACGGCGCCACCGCGCCGGGTGGGGCGGAAATACAGACGTTGTGAAAAAACCCGAGCAATCCATCCGCCGGGTCTGGCGCATTGGGGAACGTACCAATCAACGTGTTAGGCGCTGCCTGTTCATCGGTGTCGGAAAAATCGGCAGAAAAGAGCACATCGACGCTGTCACTTGCCAACCATTTCAGCTTGGCCCGAATTGTGTCCGTATTGGCGTCACCCTGACGCGCATTAAACTCCTCTTCACCAGAACCGACAAAGCGCCCTGTGTCGGTGACAAACGTACCCGGGAACGGCAGACGCCGATGGTACCCGTCTCTGTTTTTGGAAGAGAACGCAATTTGAGAAAGAAGTTTGCCCTCGATCAGTGGGACATCCACCGCACCGCGGATGTCAGTGGGATCAAACCGCCCTGCCGTGACTTCGCCGGTAAACGCAAAACTCTCGCCCGGCTGGCGCGTCGTAATGTTCAGCGCCCCACCGATCGTGTTACGCCCGAACAGTGTGCCTTGCGGACCTTTCAGCACTTCCACGCGCTCCAGATCGAGCAGATCAACCACCGAACCAAGTGCCCGCGCGTAATAGACACCGTCAATGTACACGCCCACCCCAGGTTCCAGATTAAAGGCAAAGTCTGACTGCCCAATGCCGCGAATAAAGGCGCCCAGAACTTGTGTTGACCCACTGAAAGCAGAAGTTGAGTCGATGGTGACGTTTGGTGTGAACACGCCAACTTCAGCAATGTTAGTCAGGCCTCGATCCGCCAGATCTGCGGCGCTGAAGCTCTGAATCGCAATCGGCACGTCCTGCTGATTTTGCGCCCGCTTTTGCGCTGTCACGATTATGACGTCGTTATTGTTGTTCGCCCCGTTCTCCGCAGCGCGGTCTTGCGCGTTGGCGCCAAAAGCGGCGGCTAACGACGACACGCCAGCCAGTAGTCCTTTTTTACGGTTTTCTATTAGCACGTTGGCCTCCCTATTGTGTTCGGCGTCCGGCGCATCGCCTTTCACCACTAGGATGACCCCGTGCCTGCTCCGCCTTGAATGAAGGCCGCTACCCGCAAGCAACAATTCCAACGCTTCGGCGGGCGTCATTCGCCCCACTACTGTCGGCGCGTCTATTTCGGAAACAGATACTGGCGAAAATGCAATCTCAAGATTCGCCTGCTTGCCCAGTTCTGTCAGCGCGAACGCTAACGCGCCCGCACGGATGTTAAAGTCGACGATATGCTCAGACTGAGCCGTCGCCTTTCCGAAAAACATGACGCTCGCCAGGAGCAATGCTGTTATCGCCTTCACTAAAGCCATTGCCCTTTTTTTCCG
>JBCCUW010000206.1:0-7255 GCA_039196385.1 Pseudomonadota bacterium | reverse complement strand
CTTGATCGAGGGGTGGGCCGCGTGATGGAAGCTCTGAAAGCCAATGGCCTGGATGAAAACACTCTGGTTCTGTTCACCTCCGATAACGGTGGTGCCAACTACATTGGCCTGCCAGACGTCAACGATCCTTACCGGGGTTGGAAAATCACTTTGTTCGAAGGCGGTGTGCGGGTGCCTTATCTCGCGCGCTGGCCTGCGGCACTACCTGCGGGGGTAACGTTCGACGCGCCGGTACATCACTTTGATATGTTTGCCACAGCAGCGGCAGCGGCGGGTGCGGAACTGCCTCGCGACAGGACTATGGACGGGGTTGACCTGACCCCATTTGTGACCGGCGCTGAAACGGCGCAGGCGCCTCATGATTACCTGTTCTTCCGCAGTGGCGCCGCACAAGCGGTGCGGGATGATCGTTGGAAACTGATGGTCAGTGCACCGCCCGGCATGCCACGCAAAGAATGGCTGTTCGACCTTAACGGAGAAGGTGAGTGGCGTGACCTGTTGGCGGCAAACCCGGAGATTGCCAACCGTCTACGCGGCGTGCTGGAGACACACAATAGCGCCCAGGCAGAGCCGCGCTGGCCATGGACCGCAACCACAGCCCGCAATGTAGATCGCGACTTGTCACAAGAAGATCAGCCGGGCGATGAGTTTGCCTACTGGTCTAACTAGACAACCGTGGTGTGATGACTTGGACTAGACGCCTTTTTGCCGTTGTTCTGCTTGTTCCGGCGCTGCTGTTTGTGGTGCTGGGTTTGAGATGGTTGATCGATCCGGCAGGTGCTGCGCCAACCCTTGGACTGACGCTCGAAACCGGTATGGGACTGAGCAGCCAGGTTGCAGACTTGTCGGCGTTTTTCCTCGTGGCGGGTCTGAGCATTCTGATCGCCGTCACCACGAAGACGCGTACCTGGTTTTACCCGCCTGTGATGTTGCTGCTGATCGCCGCCTGCGGCAGGTTGGTGGCGTGGGCAGCGCACGGCGCAACATTGGCGCTGGCCGAAATTCTGGTGGAGCTTGTTGTGGCGACGTTGCTGCTAATCGGGTCGCGGATACTGCCGGAACGGCGCTGACGATGTGCATTGATAATGTATAGGCTCAAAGCGTCTGCTTTTGCGTGCGTCGCTCTGTTTGTTCTGGCGAGTGTCCTGATACCGGCATTCGGTTCTCCCGAATCCATCCAAAAACAGCGGCCGAATATCGTTTTTCTGCTGGCAGATGATCTGGGTTACACAGACATTGCGCCTTACGGTAGTGAAATCAACACGCCGGCGCTAACCCAACTGGCTGAAGGTGGGGTACGTTTCACCAATTACCACACGGCGGCTAATTGTGCACCCGCGCGCGCCATGCTGCTCACCGGGGTCAGCAGCCATCTGGCCGGGGTGCCGAACATCCCTGAGATGCTGGCGCCGGAACAGATGGTGCATGACAACTATCAGGGTGTGTTGGGTAGAAATGTGGTGACGATTGCCACGCTGCTGGAAAGTTCAGGTTATCACACCTACATGGCGGGTAAGTGGCATCTCGGCGACGGGCCTGGACAGCTTCCGAGTCAGCGCGGCTTCGAGCGCACGGTGGCATTGATGGATTCCGGTGCAGACAACTGGGAACAGCGGCCTTACCTGCCGATTTACACCCAGGCAAACTGGTTTGCGGATGGTGAACGTTTTGATCTGCCGGCCGATTTCTACTCGTCTCGTTTTCTTGTCGACAAAACCATCGAATTCATAGATAGCAATCTGCACGACGGACAGCCGTTTTTTGCGTACGTCCCGTTTCAAGCTGTGCACATACCGGTGCAGGCACCGCAAGCCTATATTGATCGGTACATGGGTACCTACGAGGACGGCTGGGAAAGTCTGCGCCAGTCGCGGCGGGCACGCGCTGCAGCGTTGGGTGTGATTCCGCATGCGGTGTCCATGACACGTATGTCGACAACAACAGATTGGCATACACTGAGTGACGAGCGCCGCCGCTACGAGGCCAAGCGCATGGCGGTTTATGCCGGTATGATTGAAGCTATGGATGCGAATATAGGCCGGTTGGTGGCGTATCTTGATAAGCAGGGTCAACTGGAGAACACAATCTTCATTTTCTCGTCAGACAATGGTGCTGAGGGGAGCGGGGCACAAAATCAGAATTCGTTTTCAGGCAGCCGCATACCGGCCAGCCTGGGTTATCACACAGATTACGCAACTCTGGGGCTGAAGGGCAGCTACAATTCGATTCATCCCGGCTTTACCAGTGCTGCCGTCAGTCCTCTGGCTTACTACAAGTTTTATGCCGGTGAAGGTGGGTTACGGGTGCCGCTGATTATTGCTGGTGTACCTGTGCAAGCGTCCATTGCCCAGACCCCTGCGTTTGCCTGGGCGACGGATATCGCGGCTACTATTCTCGCGTTTGCCGAAGTTGCCCAACCCGGAGAGCGTTTTGCCGGTAAACCCGTATTGCCGATGACCGGCAAAAACCTGATGCCGCTACTGCAGGGTCAAGTGACGCGGGTGTATACGGAAAAAGATGCCGTAGGGTACGAACTCACCGGGCATGCGGCCCTTTTTCAGGGAGACTTTAAGCTTGTGCGCAACCAGGCGCCTTTGGGTGATGGCGCGTGGCGGCTGTACAATATTGTGCGTGATCCTGGCGAAACCCGGGATTTACGGGCTGACCTGCCGGAGAGGTTTCAGTCGATGCTGGCGGCCTATCGACAGTTTGAAGTAGATAACCAGGTGCTGCCCGTTCCTCCCGGTTACAGCCAGACGCGACAGATTCTCATCAATCTGGTGCGAGAGCGTTATGGTTCGATGTTGCTGGTGTTACTGGTCACGGTGCTGCTGCTGATTCCTTTTGTCGTGTACTTGCGAACCCGTTCCGGATAGCGCGCAATGTCACCTCGTTGGCGACGTCGTCTCTTCATAATTGCGTTCCTCATAGTGGCGTTCATGCTGGGTTCCGCCGCCCAGCGCTGGTTAGGCATCTCGTTCACGGTTGACGGTCTGGAATCATTTCGATTATGGGTACAAAGCCTGGGATGGTGGGGGCCTTTTGTTTTTGTTCTGCTTGTCATTGTCCGCTTGTTTATCGGTCTTTCATCCCACCTTGTGCTCATTCTCGGCGGACTGGCGTTTGGTGTGACCGGCGGCATCGTCTGGGGCAGTGTTGGTTTGTTGGTATCTGCCATGGTGCTTTTTTATCTTGCCCGCCTGCTCGGCGTGGATTGGGTGCAGCGCCGCTTCGGCGACCAATACAAGACCATGCTCGAGCGAATACAGCGGGTTGGTGCGGTGGCCATATTTGCCATTACTGCACACCCTCTGGGTTTACTAACGCCTGCTCATCTGGCCGCCGGTCTGGTGGGGATAGGTGCCGGTCAATTTGCGCTGGCGGTGACGCTGGCCGCGCCCATTCGTGCAGCACCTTTCGCATTTCTGGGCACAGCAGTACTTGACCTCAGCCTGGGCCAGTCACTGGCGATTGCCGGAATTCTATTGGGTGTGTTTGTTTTGCCGCTGCTGTTCCCCAGGGTGCGGTCCTGGGTGTGGGGTGAGCGGGATAAACCGATTTAAGCCAGGAGGACGCATGCGACGCAACATTCTACTTATCACGACCGATCAGATGCGTTTTGATGCGCTTGGCTGCAATGGTGGGCAGGTGGCGCGCACGCCAGTGCTCGACAATCTAGCGGCAACAGGCATCAACTATACCCGGGCACACAACCAGAACGTTGTCTGTATGCCAGCACGGGCCAGTATCATCACAGGTCAGCATGTTGCCAGCCACGGGGTATGGATGAATGGCGTTTCCCTTCCGGAAGAGCAGGAGACTGTTGCCCATTGGCTGCAAATGCATGGGTACAAAACTGCCTTGCTCGGCAAGGCCCACTTCGAACCCTGGCTGGGCAGTCCTGACGAGTTCTTTGAAAATAGAATGGCGCGGCAGAACAGCACCGGGCCGCACCGTGGATTTGACCATATGGAGCTGGCCAACCACTTTTTTGAGGGACACAGCCATTATGATCGATGGATGTCCGAGCAGTATCCGCAATACAAAAAGCTGTTTTATCCCATGGTGACCGATAAAGGGCAGAATACTGTTGGGGCAGGTGACACCCAGGCCTGTCAGGTGTGGCCAATGGACGTGCCCCGGTCGCTGTACCACACTGATTGGGTAGCGGATCGCACGCTGAATTGGCTGCAGACGCTGGAGCAGGACGACGCCTGGTTCTGCTGGATGAGTTTTCCTGATCCGCACCATCCGTGGGACGTGCCGGCTGACGAACTGTCGCGCATCAACTGGCGGGATGTGCCGTTGCCGGAGTTGTATCGCGAGACGGATGCGGAACGGCGCGCGTTGTTGGCTGACAAGCCCAAACACTGGCTGGGTTATTACGAAGGCAGCTTGTGGACAAACCTGGAATCACCGCGTGAGTTTGTCCCTGCAGCATTAACCCCGGATCAGGTGCGCGAGATCAACGCGATGACGCATATCGAAAATGAACTGATTGACGAAGCTTGCGGACGGGTGGTCGACTGGCTGGGCCGCAAAGGCTGGCTGGAACAGACGGATATTTTCTTCACCACTGATCATGGCGAGTTTCAGGGTGATTTTGGTTTGCTGTTCAAAGGTCCCTATCACGTGGATGCGTTGATGCGATTGCCCTTTATCTGGAAACCTTCTGGTCTGCAGACTCCTGCACACGTCTCGGCACCCGTGGGTCATATTGATCTGGCGCCGACGTTTTGTCAGATTGCCGGCATTCCCACGCCATCTTATATGGAAGGACAGACGTTGCCCGTGTCGGATGCACAGGCGGATGAACAGGTTAACAGGCGCGAGTATGTGTTGACGGAGTGGGACTCTGAACATGGCCCGGTGGATATGCGTCTCAAAAGTATCTATCGCCGGGATGGCTGGCTCTGTACGGCGTATGAGAAAAGTGCCTTGTACGCCGGACACGAAGGTGAGCTGTACAATGTGAATGCCGATCCCGGTCAGCTCGACAATTTGTGGACCAGAGAAACCGCGGTGCGGGATGAGTTGATCGCGCAGCTCTACGACGCTTTACCCCCACCTAGACAACCCGGGCTGGCACGCAAAGCGCCGGTGTAAAGGCCTCCATAGTCACCAGAAATCATGCGTGCGCGATCCTTAACTGGTATACAATTTGCCTTTTCACCCATTGAACCTAAGGAGCCTGTTTTGCTTTCGAACGAGAATTTTGTTGCTCGTCCTCTGCCGACCATCGTCTTCAGCAGAGGCGCCAGCCAGCAACTGAGTAATCATATCCAATCCCTCGGTTTGAGTGCCGCGTTGATTGTGACCGACAAAAACCTGGCGGACAGCGGTGTGCTGACGCCCGTGCTGGATGCCCTGCAGGCTGCCAATCTGCGCGTGGAGGTATACGACGGGGTTGAGCCCAATCCCACTGATCTAAACGTCGAAGCCGGTGCTGCGCGTTTGAAAGAACTGGGTGATGCCTGTGTGGTACCCATCGGTGGCGGCTCTTCCATGGATTGTGGCAAATCTATTGCGTTGCTCGCCGCCAATGGCGGCACTGTAGAAGCCATGCAGGCTGCTGAACCCGTGGCGGCAACAGCGCCGGTGATTGCGGTACCCACTACAGCCGGTACGGGCTCAGAAACCAACAACGCGTGTGTTATTACCAACACGCGACTGGGCCGCAAAACTTATGTGATTCACCCCAGCATCACCCCCGCGTTTGCCGTATTGGACCCTGACCTCACCGTCGGTCTGCCCACTTACCCCACTGCAACCTGTGGCTATGATGTATTGACCCATGCTGTTGAGGCTTTTGTTTCGATTGGCGCGAACGCCTATTCGGACAGCATTGCACTGGATGCTATCAGCAAGGTGGCAGGCAATCTGCGCAAAGTTGTGCAGGACGGCTCCGATGTCGAAGCACGGTCACAGATGCTGCTGGGTTCTGCGCAGGCGGCCATGGCATTTAACGTGTGTGGCCTGGGTTCTGTACACGGCACGGGTCACGCGATATCAGCCCGCCTGAATGCGGCCCATGGCCAGACGCTGGCAACCATGTTGCCTCACGTCATGGAGTACAACATGCCGGAACGCGCTGACAAATACGCCGAAGTGGCGCGGGTGCTCGCTCCTTCAGGTCCAGCCACAGCAGCAGGCGCCATTGATGCCGCACTGCAATTGCGCAGCGACATTGGCATTGACCACTCCATCAAAGACCTGGGTGGTGAGGATGACCTGCTGCCCGTGCTTGTCGAAGACGCTGTCGCAGATCCTGTGAATTTCACCAATCCTCGTCCGGTAGACGCGGAAGCGATTGAAAAGCTGTATCGCGCAGCCTGGTAAATCTGCTATTGGCCAGGTAGCTCAACCTGGCCCATCTGCAGGGCTGCGGTGTAACCGCCGTCCACCAGCAGATTTACGCCGTTGACGTAACTCGCCAGATCAGACCCGAGGAACAGCAGTGCCCGGGCCTGGTCTGTTGCGGTAGCGACGCGTCCAGCCCCCGCATCGATCGCCCAATCGATAATCTGATCTGTCATGGTTTCGCGAAAAGCGGGGAGCAATGGCGTGTCCACCGGTGAAGGACACACGCTGTTGATGCGCAGACCGTGCTGCGTTGCGGTTTTTGCGGTACGCATGGTGTACACCTGCACACACTCTTTGGAAAAGAAATAGCCGTCCGCCACAACCTCGTCGTTATCGGCAACCCAGGCCACGCCTTCATCCCAACTGTCTATTCCCAGCAGCGCGTTAATCTGTGTCAGGTGTCCCGGCCAGCCGTTACCGGCAACCGAGGCGGTGTTAACGATGGCGCCGCCCGCACGCATGTGCGGCAGCAGCCGCGCTGTCAGGCGTTTTAAACCGAGTATGTTGACCCGCATGACTACGTCGCTCGGCAGTGTGGCAGCAACGCCGGCGTTGTTGAAGAGCACGTCAACCGGCTGTTCTGCACCGGTGATGGCTTCAATCGCCGCGTCAATGGAGCTGGGATTACCCATGTCTGTCTCGATGAACTCATCCACTGGAGCCTGTGGCTCTTTGATATCCAGCACGACAATCTGGTTTGCTCCGGCTTCGCGCAGCAGTTCAACTAACGACGCCCCAATGCCTGAATAAGCTCCGGTAACAACGACTCTTTTCCCTTCGAAATTGATAAGCGATTGCATGGTCTGATGAGATCCCTTTAGGTGTCAGAATACGTTATGTTACTAAACTTCGGTCGTTTTGGGGGATGGGGGGCAGAGAGTTGTCACGCGGG